>JBMYXW010000030.1:0-12296 GCA_049608825.1 Chitinophagales bacterium | reverse complement strand
TACAAAAAAACGACTCGTAATGCAATCAAAAAACTAAGAGATACAACTGACAAAGCAGAAGCAGAAGCGCAATACTCGCAAGTAGTGAGCTTGATTGACAAATTGGCAAAACACAATACTTGGCACAAAAGCAAAGCGAACAACCTTAAATCAAAATTGGCGAAACATATTAGTTCTTTGAACTAATATAGTAATTAGTGATTGGTAAATTCGTTAATTTCTAAATTGGAAATTGGCTTGTGAGTTCTCCAATACTTGAATTGCATAAAAATATTTGATTTTACAAAATCAAAAAGGCATATCTATTTTTTAGATATGCCTTTTTTGTGTAAATTGCCTCAAGGATTATCAATTATTTTATAAAGACTACCGTAGTCTCATTCAATACTTTAAGTAAATGGAACAACCTAAGCACAAACTCGCTATTACTTCTTGGGCAAACGAAGACCGTCCTCGTGAAAAAATGATGTTGAAGGGCAAACAGGCTTTGTCGGATGCCGAATTATTGGCGATTTTGATTGGGTCGGGTTCGAGGCAAGAAACAGCTGTGGATTTGTGTAAACGAATTATGAAAGACATGGACTACAATCTCAATGAATTGGGCAAACAGAGCATTGCCTATTTTATCAACAACTACAAAGGTATTGGTGAGGCCAAAGCCATTAGCATTGTGGCAGCATTGGAGTTGGGACGTAGGCGAAGGGCGAGTTTGGCGAAAGAGAAAAAGCAAATCAAGGGCAGCAACGACGCTTTTGAGCTGTTGCACCCTAAAATAGCGGATTTACCGCACGAAGAGTTTTGGGTCATTTTTATGAATCGTGGCAACAAAATCGTCAGTACAGAACGAATCAGCATTGGTGGTGTGGCAGGTACGGTGGCGGATGTCAAACTCATTTTCAAACGGGCTTTGGAACTCACTGTTTCGGGAATGATTCTCGCCCACAATCACCCTTCGGGCAATCTTCGCCCAAGTCAAGCCGATATTCAATTGACAAAAAAAATGGTGGAAGCGGGAAAATTATTGGAAATCAATGTATTCGACCATGTGATTGTGACAGATATGGGTTATTATAGCTTTGCAGATGAAGGGGGGATTTAAGGAAAATTCAAACTCAAACAAATGACTTTCCCTGAAAAACATATAAACGAATCAACTTTCAATTTTTTTCAAGAAATCAAAAAAACGCTTTCTGATTACCTTGAATCAAACAAGACAATAAAAGAGGTAAGTGGCATCAATTGTTTTTTCGCTTCACAAGCTCAAGCTGATGAATTATTGAAGCAAATAACAGACAGTAAGCAAATTGTTTCTGAGCCTCATAGAAGAGAATACGGTGATTATCAAACCAATGAAAAGTTAGCTTCACAAGTTGCCGAATATGCTTTTTCAAAGTATAAGGAAATTGAATTTGTTTTAGAACCAACCTGTGGTACTGGCAATTTTATTCTTGCAGCACTCAAACAGGCAACGGCTTTGAAAAAAATTGTTGGAGTCGAAATATACCAGCCGTATATCTGGGAAACAAAGTTCAAGATACTCGCCCATTTTTTACAAAACAGAGCAATACCAAAACCGGATATAGACATCATTCATGGAAATGCTTTTGAATTTTCTTATGAACAATTGGCAAATTCAACAAAACATTTAAAAACTTTGATTATCGGAAATCCGCCTTGGGTTACCAATTCTGAGTTGGGTTCTATTGAGTCAAAAAACCTTCCTACAAAATCGAACTTCAAAAAACACAAAGGATTTGAAGCCATGACAGGAAAGGGAAATTTTGATATTGGAGAATATATTTCGATAACCCTATTGAATTGTTTTCAAAACCACGATGGATTGCTGACTTTTTTAATCAAAAATTCTGTGGTTAAGAACCTTGTGCAAGACCAAAAAAGAACGGGTTATCGAATCAGTGAATCTGAAAAATTAAATATCGACTCTAAAAAAGAGTTCAATGTTTCGGTAAATGCTTCTTTGTTTGTAAGTCGATTGAATACAGAACCCGCTTTTACCTGCAAAGAGTTCGATTTTTACAGCAGAGAACACCTAACAACTTTTGGCTGGTACAAAGACAAGTTTGTTTATTCCATTCAGAATTATGACAAATCAAGTATTGTTGAAGGAAAATCTATATTTGTTTGGCGTTCGGGTGTCAAACATGATTGCTCAAAAGTCATGGAATTGGAGCAAATAAATGGTCATTTCAAAAATCGTTTGGGAGAAGAAATTGAGCTTGAAAAAAACCTCGTTTATGGGATGCTAAAAAGTTCTGATTTGAAAAACAAGGAAACAAGCACTTTTAGAAAAGTGACCATCATCACCCAAAAGAAAATAGGTCAAGAAACAAAGTCTATAAAAGAAAAATTTCCGCTTACCTATCAATATCTGAATCTGCACAAGCATTTTTTTGAAAAACGCAAATCGTCTATCTACAAAAACAAGCCCAATTTTTCTATATTCGGCATTGGCGACTATTCTTTCGCTGACTATAAAGTGGCAATTTCGGGACTTTACAAAACGACTCACTTCACCTTAATCAAACCCCATGATTCCAAGCCAATTATGTTGGACGACACCTGTTATTTCATTGGTTTTAAGGGACTTAAAATGGCACAGATAGCTCATTTTTTGGTTAATTCTGACCTCGTTCAAAATTTCCTGCAATCCATTATTTTCTCGGATTCCAAGAGGTCTATTACCAAAACTGTATTGATGCGTATTGATTTTCAAAATGCATTTGAAAAGTTGGATTTTGGTGATGCCAAGAAAAAAATCAATGATTTGGAAATAGAGCATTGGGAAAAATTTGAAGAAATGATAAGAGTTAATAACACTTCTCACATCCCCAAAGCCCCATTCCACACTTCAAAACCTCTCCCTTTGCGCTCATCCTCCTTGTAAAAAATGAGATAAGTCATCACCTTATGACTAAAAAACTGCCGCTCTCGCTCGTCCAAAGCCACCAAATCATGCACCGCCCGAAACGTTCCCGAATTGAGGTAGAGTTTGTTGATTTTATCACCATTTGCAGCATCGCATACCCGCAAAGGAGTCATTTCAAAATGGTGCGTATGACCATAGACTACATAGTTGTAAGGTGAATTTTCACAGCCTAACTCCTCTTCTTTTGCTGCATATTTGCTAAAGGAAGCACTACTGGGGTCATCGGGTAGGAGCTTTTGGAGCTTCAAGACCAAATTATTGAGGGTTTCAAAAGGTAGTTGGCTAATTTTTAGGGCGATTTGTAGTTGGTCAATTCGGTCGATAGGTGACCAAGTATCTCGGCTTTTGATGAAGTCAAGTTCCATAAAATCATCCACCATCGCATTCCACAATTTTTGTACTTCCTTGCGAACCGCTTTGTCTTTCACCGTTCGCTCCAATAGCCCAGCAATCCATATTGGAATGTGAAAAATTGGGCGTACATTGTCCAGTTCCTTCAATCCTTCGATAAATTCAGAGGGCAATTCATCACCATATTGCCGAAAAACCAAGTCAGGAAAACGATTCACCAACTCAATCACGACTGCATCACCCAAAGAAGCTTTGTCTCTATCTCCTTCAAAATTGAAGTTGTCGTAAATATCTCCATGCCTCGCCAAAACCTTGTGTTCTTGCAAAATTTTGAGCAGTTCGGCAGACTCATCAGGTTCGTGCGGAAAAGGCTCATCGGCTTTGTTGGACAAGCCCATAGCGTCAATAATGGACTGACGGATTTTGTTGTAGCCTTCGCCTTTGAGGTGGAAAAACCAGTCGTGATTGCCGACCATATAGTGTATTTTGACCTCTACATCTTGCCAGTACATATCGACATGTTCATGCTGCTGCTGTGCTTCTTGCAAGTTTGCAGGCATAGCGGAGGCGGCAGCTCTCATTGCAGGTCGATTGTTGATAACAGGAATGGGCAGTTGTATTTTTGAAGGTTTCTTCTGATAAGTCCTAACATTCGCTCGTACTTGCGATTCTTTTTCCTGCAATGCTTTGAAAACATTCAATGCTTCTTTGTTGTATCGCAGTGTCTTTTGGGTGATTTCTTCAATGACATCTATCGTGGCATCGTTCTGCAAATCGCTCCACGGACGGATGCCTTTTGGGTTTTTGAGCCAAATATCCGACCGAATCAAGTCCAAGATGTCTCCCAACAATAGAATGTCTATTCTTTCGATGGGTTTGTAGTTGTTGCCTTTTTGTTTGGAGGCACGATAAGCAATTTCGTTGATGCGGTCTTTGAAGATTTTGAAGGCACTTGCTCCAATGGTTTGACCAGAACTACCATCGGTAAAGTGAAGGTCGCTGATAATGACTAACATAGGCGAATGATGTAGATTAATGAATGATTGTTTGTAGGTTTATTGAAGCTTTTGATAGCCTAAATGAAACCACATTTAGATTTGCGATTGCAAAATAATAAAAATATTGTTTAATACTTAATCTACTAATCAGTTTGAAATGATTGAAGAATATAAATATTTGTCTTGAAGTAAACTAATTGCTTGATGCGCTAAGTTTTGGGCGAGATATGTGGTAATTAGGGGATGATAAAACTCCCTATCACCATCTCCTCTGAGTTCAACAGCTTCCAATAATACAACCCAGCAGAAAACAAATTTTCGGGTAAATCAATCGTGAAAGTGGTCAGATTGGGAGCAATCTGTTGACTGAACAACTTACGCTTTTGGTTATTTTCAATGCGAATAAACATATCATCTGTGCTTGGTTTCTCCAACAAAAACGTTAACTTTCTATTGTCGCAGATAATTTTATTGGAGGGCTGTAGCACCGTCAAATCTCCACCTCTTTCCACCATTGCCATCATTTTTTCATAAGCAGGCACCACTCGAAATTCTGCCAACAATTCTTCGAGTGAATAAGTAGTTTGAGGTTCTTCTTTTTTTTGATTGGAAGCAGCTTCCTTCAATATATTTTTGAAGTCTTTCCATTCGTCCTCCTCTTCATTCTCTTGAAGCGATTCCGCCGTTTTTTTATAATGCAAGCCCAAACTTGCTTCTTGTAGGACTTGTTGAACCAATACTTCTTCAAAAAACTCCTCATTCCTTTTCCGTTCGTTCTAAAAAGGCAAACAAAATATCTCCACTCAACTTTTTTTGCAGATACCGTTCAATCAATCTCTTATCTTCTGGTGATAACATAGGTGAAAATTATAGTATTTGGGTTAGGAAATGTCAAACAAACAACACGAGCCAAACGAAATGTTTCAAGTATTTTTTGAGAAATGCGCTGATGGTAGAATCAGCCAATAATTCTTGAAAATAGGTGCTTGCTTTGATACTTTGTGCCAAACGTATTCGACAACGATTGAGTGTTTTTTTGGATACAGTTTCTGTGATTTGAAGTTCTTGGGCTATTTCTCGATGGCTTTTTCCTAACGCATACAAGCGTACTACCTCCTTACACCTTTGCCCCGATTGTTCCAAAAATTGATGTACCAAACTGGTGAGTTGTTGGGCGTAGATACTATCTTCTATATCTTGATTGACTGCATAATATTTATTCTCATTTTCCACACTGTCTTCATCATTTGAACGCAACTCCAAATACTTCAGCACATCCTTTCTTCTATTCCCCAATTCTTGTAGCCACAATAAACGGCAAATTCCATACAGATAGGAACTAAATTTTGCGGTCAGTTTGAAATCGGGGTTTTTACATTTCTTGCGAAAAACAAGCAACCCATCATGTAGAGTAGAACGAACATCCGCTTCATTTCCTCCATTATTGGCAACCAAACGGGCAATCAAAGGATAGACTTCCCGATAACAACTTTGGATAACCTGCTGCCGATTGTTGCGAAAACCTTCAATGATTCGCTCATTTTTGCGCTGTTCTTGTTCCGTCAAGTGCTTATTTCTACTCATAGATGTAATATAATGGAAAAAAAGTGACCACAAAGGTAGTTTTTTTGAAAAAGACTGTCACCTTTTTTGGAAAAGACCACATCTACTATTGGCCCAAGAATTATTCATTTTAATTATTTAAAAAATTTCCCATAGTCATGAAAAAAACTTTTATCCAAGGCTATTCACGCCTTTTTTTACTCTGTTTGAGCCTACTTCTATGGGTAGGCAGTCCAAACCAAAATCTATATGCTCAATGTCCAGGCGGTCCTGATATCGTTTCTGGAGTCTCACTTACTACAGATGGCTGTGGTACCGTTCCTCCTGGCATTACCTCTATTACCATTGAGACAAGAGGGGCAGATGGAGGAAGTAATAGTAGTAGTACGAATAATGGTGGAAGTGGAGCAACCATCACAGGTACTTTTCCTGTATCCCCTGGCGATGAATTGGTTTATTTAATAGGCATAAGCCCCCCAGATGTTACTGGCTCCAATGGAGGTGGCGGAGGTACTGCTGTTATCAACCGAACTACTGGTGAACTTTTAGTTGTGGCTGCTGGTGGCGGTGGTGCAGCTTTTAGTAGTATTGGAGGAGGAGCTAGAGCGAATACCAATAGTGTTGCTGGCGGTGGAACTGGATTAGACGCTGGTGGTGGTGGTGGATTCAATAATGATGGCACGACTAGTGGTTCATCTGGAGCTGGACAGCAATTTACTATAGCTTCCGTTTCTTCTTCAACTGGTGGTGCTGGAGCTTTTGGTATTGGTCCTGGTGGTGCTGGTGCAGGTTCTGGCGGAGGAGGATACGATCTCAGTAATCACGGTGGTGGCGGCGGTGGCGGTCACTTGGGAGGCAATAGCGGAGAACTTCCAAGCACAATTGCTCAAGGAGGAGACTCTTTTGTCAATACTGGAATTGGAGGAACTGTAGGTGGTGCTATGGCAGGAGGAAATGGCACTGCTAATAATGTAGGTGGACATGTGGTATTTACTTTTGCTCCTCCTGCATCTATTCCTACACTCTCCGAATGGGGCTTACTTATCCTCGCCTTATTGCTAATGACTTTTGGAACACTTTATTTGGTCAATATCCAAGAGCAAGGAGTTGACTTTGCGAGTAACAAAAACCAATGATGAAAATAATTTTAGACTTTGGACGAGGGAACAGAGAGGCGAGAAGAGGGATTTAGTATTTTGATAATCAATTACTTACCCTCAATTAGGCGAATATCTTAAAAGCCTAATTATCAATTGTTTAGGTCTCGCTTCTCACTTCCCACATCTTTCGTCCAAAGTCCAAAATATATCAGCTATACCAATAGAATAAGGATAGAGAGCGGATTTTTGATAGGAGAAACCTGTTATCGACTGCTGATAAAGAGCATAATGTCCAAAATCTATCAAGTAAAGCAAGCCATTTAGTTGAGTGTTGGTGATAGCTTCTTCTATTAATTGGAAAGAGTCAATCAAATATTGAAGCAGTTTGGGGATTTTTTGATTTGCTTTAATGGCATTGTTTACATCTTTCTTCAATCGCTGCAATTCTTCCTCCGAAAGTTGATGTATTAATTGCAGTAAATCAGGATAGTCCAAATTCAATTGTAAACCCATGGTTGTTTTGTTTTTTTATAAAGATAATCATTTAACGTTTATCTCTCCCAAAATAGTTCCTCCAATTCCCCATCATTCGCTATCTTTACCTTCCCAAAAATAGACGCAATTAACTAAAAAAACTGTGTTTTAGTAGAATGGAATTTATTCCGTTTAGTATGACTTGTTCGGGTTAAAACCCAAACTACTTAAATTACAATTTCCTATGCAACACGAAGACAAACGCTTATTTCTACTCGATGCTTTCGCACTTATATACCGAGCTTATTTCTCCTTCATTCGCAACCCTTTAATCAATTCCAAAGGGCAGGATGTCTCTGCAATAACAGGCTATGTAAATATCCTAAACGATTTATTAACCAATCAAGGAGCGACTCATTTGGCAGTAGTATTTGACCCACCAGGCGGAACATTTCGGCACAAGGAATTTCCGTTTTACAAAGCCAATCGGGAAGAAATGCCAGAAGGAATTCGCAGCGCATTGCCGTATATCAAAGACATCACCAAAGCCTTCAATGTGCCGATGTTGGAAGTTGAAAACTTTGAAGCGGATGATGTGATTGGAACGATTGCGAAGAAAGCTGCAAGGGATGGTTTTACAGTTTTCATGGTTACGCCCGACAAAGATTATGGGCAGTTGGTGGAGGAAAAAATCAAAATGTACAAACCTGCCCACTTATCTCGACCCGTCACGATTATGGGTGTAAAGGAAATTTGTGATTTGTGGGGAATAGAACGAACTGAACAAGTGATTGACATTTTGGGGTTGATGGGCGATACTTCCGACAACATTCCTGGCGTAAAAGGGATTGGAGCGAAAACGGCTGCAAAATTATTGAAGCAATACGATAGCATCGAAAATTTGATTGCCAATATCGACAAATTGAAGGGAGCAAACAAAAAGAAAATGGAGGGAGGCAAAGAAAATGCCCTCATTTCTAAGCGTTTGGCAACCATTGTTTTGGATGTTCCTGTGGAGTATCATCCCAACAGTTACCACATTGACCCTATCAACAAAGAAGCATTGAAGAAGATTTTTGTGGAATTGGAATTTCGTAATTTGGGCAAGCGCATTATAGGGGATGATTATGAAGTAAACAAAGCCCCCAGAAATCCCAAAAGAGCAAAAAAAACTGCTCCCCAAACAGGACAATTGAGTTTGTTTGCCAACGAAATACACGAAGAATTGCTTCCCGATGAAGAAGTTGAAGTAGGACAGAATGTCGAAAGTATCAAAAAAGATTACCACAGTTGCGAAACACCCGAAAAACGGGCGGATTTGATGGAGAAGCTTTTGCAGGAAAAGAAGGTGGCTTTTGATACCGAAACGACGGGTTTGGATGCCAATCAAGCCGAATTGGTGGGGATGTCTTTTTCTTGGAAAACGAATGAGGGCTACTATGTGCCTGTTCCTGCTGATCAAAAAGAAGCGCAAGCAATTGTAGAGGAATTTAGATTGTTCTTTGAGAATGAGGCGATTGAAAAGATTGGGCAGAATATCAAATACGATATGTTGCTCTTGAAGTGGTACGACATTGAAGTGAAAGGAAAACTACACGATACGATGTTGGCACACTATCTTATCGAACCCGATATGCGCCACAATATGACCCTTCTCAGCGAAACTTATCTCAATTATTCTCCTGTTCCGATTGAAGATTTGATTGGCAAGAAAGGGAAGAAACAAGGTTCGATGCGAGATGTAGAATTGGAGAAAATCACCCAATATGCTGCTGAAGATGCCGATTTGACTTGGCAATTGAATGAAAAGTTTGAACCTCAAATAGCCGATGCGACTTTTAGTAAATTGTATGCGGATGTGGAAATGCCACTTGTGCCTGTTTTGACCGAATTGGAGTACAATGGAGTGAATTTGGATGTGAAATTTTTGGAGGAATACTCCAAGGAGTTGGGAAAAGAAGTCGATGAAATGCGAAAAGGTATTTTCAAAGAAGCAGGAGTGGAATTTAACATTGATTCTCCACTGCAAATGGGAAAAATCCTTTTTGACCGAATGGAAATTCCCTACAAAGGCAAAAAAACCAAAACGGGACGTTATTCGACCAATGAACAAACATTGAACGATTTGGAGGGCGACCACCCGATTATCGCCAATATCTTGAATTACCGTGAGTTGGTCAAACTGAAAAGCACCTATATTGATGCCTTGCCGCAATTGGTAAACCCAAAAACGGGGCGGATTCACAGCAGCTTCAATCAAGCAGTCGCTGCAACAGGTCGCCTTAGTTCTGCGAATCCCAACCTTCAAAACATTCCAATTCGCACCGAAAGAGGACGACAAATCAGAAAGGCATTTATTCCTCGAAGCGAAGAATTTGTATTGTTGGCGGCGGATTACTCTCAAATCGAGCTACGATTGATGGCTGCAATGAGCAAGGACGAAGCGATGCTGACTGCTTTTCAAGAAGGCTTAGATATTCACTCGGCTACGGCTGCAAGGGTATTTGGTGTGAAATTGGAGGAGGTCGACCAAGAGATGCGACGCAAGGCGAAAATGGTGAATTTTGGTTTGATTTATGGCATCAGCATTTTTGGTTTGGCACAGCGTTTGGGAACGCCTCGAAAGGAAGCGAAAGCAATTTTTGATGAATATTGGAAGCAGTTTGTCGGCATCAAACAATATATGGAAGATGCGGTCACGAAAGCACAGGAAGCGGGCTATGCCGAAACGATTTTGGGTCGCCGCCGCTACCTCAAAGACATTCATTCCAAAAACCACACTGTCCGCAAATTTGCAGAACGAAACGCCATCAACAGCCCGATTCAAGGCTCGGCTGCCGACCTCATCAAAGTGGCGATGATTAATGTTCATGCCGAAATGCAAAAACGTCAGATGAAATCCAAGATGATTTTGCAGGTGCATGATGAATTGGTTTTTGATGCTCACAAATCGGAGATTGAAGAATTGACGGCTTTGGTGAAGGACAAAATGACGAATGCTTTTAAGTTGGAAGTGCCTTTGGATGTGGAAGTTGGATTGGGTAAAGATTGGTTGGAGGCGCATTGATTGGAAGGTGTAATTATACGATGTATGTATATTTGTCGTGATTAAAAAAAGAAGGTTAATGAAGATTAAAAAGATAGAATTATCTAATTTTAAACAGTTTGTAAGTAAAAAGACTTTTGATTTTATAGATGAAAATGAAGATATTCCAGATATTACTTTGATATTAGGAAACAATGGGTCAGGAAAAACATCTTTATTGCAGGCAATTGTTTTGGTGACTGCTTCTGCATCTAGAGAAGGATTCTTACCTGAAAACCTTAATTGGGCAGGATTTGAATACAGGCTTATTGAAACTGGAAGAATTCCTTTATACATTAGATGTGAGTATGTGTTTACTGAAGAAGAATTAGAAGCAACCTACTCTTATGCTGAAGAATTAATAAAAAGAGGAGTAAAACTATACACTCCAAGTAAACAGGAAAATGTTTGTTTAAATTTTGATTATAAAGATAATAAGTCTTTAGCAGGTGATTCAAAAAAGTTCTATCAATTCAGTGGATATCAATATGCAAAAAGATTAGTAAAATTTTCAGAAAATAAAAATAAATTATTTGATAAAGTAGGCAATATTTATTGGTACACAGAGCAAAGAACTTCTTATAGCCTTAGTAATCTTTTAGATTCAGAAAAGCCTCAATTGGACTATATTAGAAATTTTCTTGGAAATTCCTACGCTTACCATGTAGATATTTCAAATGGAAATAGGGAAGGAGGGTTTGATTTTTATGAATCACTGCATACTCTATATAAAAAGGTTTTCCCTGAAAGGTGTTTTATAGGCTCTGCGCCACGATTTGATGTATTTGAAAAAATGGAAGCACCCGACTTTTTTCTATCGGATGGTTGTAATCAATATGAATTAGCAGAAATGTCTGCTGGCGAAAGAGCTATTTTTCCCATCTTAATGGACTTTGCTCGATGGAACATCAATCATTCAATTATCATTATTGACGAGATTGAGTTACACCTTCATCCTCCATTACAACAAGCATTAATTAGAGCACTGCCAAAAATTGGAAATGGAAATCAATTTATTATTACCTCACACTCCAATAGTGTTGCTGCTATGTTTAGTGAAGACCAAATAATTAGATTATAAAATATGGGGAAAATAATTAAAATTTACTGTGAAGGCAAAAGAGGAAGCCATGATTATGATATACTTGAAAAAGTCATAGATGGGCTTGTAGGAATATTGATACAGCCATTAGGGGGAAAACAGGGAGCGAGAAGTGCCATCCAAGTCTATGAGAAATTAGCAGTCAAATCAGATTATAAGCTATTTTTCCGTGATACTGATAATTCCTAACCTCTCTAATCACTTAATAATGAATGAGGCGTATAAATATTAGATGAAAATGCCATAAAACGAAGACATTGATTTATGAAATATATCACAAAAATAACTTTATAAAAAAATAACTTGATTTACAACAAAAAAAGGTTGTGCAATTGTTTTAATTTGAGAATCACTTTTACAAACCAAACAATACACAACCATGACATTTAAACGTGAATATACAAAGACAATCACTTTTTTCCAAGCCAAATTTGGGAAAGAACTACGCCACCAAGAAAAATCAGCAATGGAAGTATTGATGATTTTAATAATGGGTTTGCATTTTGACTTGTCTACTATCAAAGAAGTATCGGATGTTTTAGGTATTGAAAAAAATAAACTCTATACCCATTTAGGAAAAATGAGCATATCAGATTGGAAAAAACTATTTCGTAGTATTTTTACTAAAGAAGCAGAAAACCAATTGCTTGAATTGTCTGAGAAAGCCCCTTCTACT
>JBMYXW010000029.1:9706-12355 GCA_049608825.1 Chitinophagales bacterium | reverse complement strand
AAATGGAAGAATTTAAAAACACATGTTAATTAAAATCATTTATCATGTAGAGTGGTCTGAATGAATAAAATAAGTTTGGCTAGGAAAACCAAGTATATTTGGAAGTGTTTCCTCCGCATTTGGTAATTTATCAAAATCAGAATGAACATAAGTAGTATTAGGGTTCCAATTCCAAGTTACTTGTATATCTTGGTGGTGAATTTCATGAGCGATTGTAGCTGCAACAAGGTTAATGTGACGTAGATTCGATGTTAATGTAATTGATGTAATGTCCCACATGAGTGTATGATTATAAATCATTTGATCATCTGATCTTGGAGTTAAATAGAGGTTACCAGTGCTATCAGCATCGTTCCACCCATAAGCACCTATATATGTGGCATTCTCATTGTATTCAAAATCTTCTATCCCTTCAATAACATTTCCCTCCTTCCAAAAAATAAACCAACAAGGCTCATTCAAATTCGTAACTTCATTCCCATAAGGATTATTTTTCGTTGCCTGTCCAAGCACATCCAAATCAGGATCAAAAAACACTTCTACCCTATGAAAATCATGGTAAAAATGATCTTCTGCATCTAAACAATAAGCCTCCACCAAACCATAAGTTCCTCCAAACCAATTATTGTGGACTCTTAGATTACTTGTTCCACTGACCGTCAAATCACTAAAGGGAATTACCATAGGTGTACCACTGTCCAAACTCGACAACCCCGTATTCGAACGAGCATTCCCCCCTGTTGGTCTCCACGCAGCATTCGCAACGAGTGTAGGATGTTCTGCACAGGTATCTATGACAAAGCCATTCGGTCCATCAGGCATTCTCCATGTCCAATGTTTGCAATCGTCAGAAGCAAAAGCCGAATAGTCAATATTTTTTCCAACCACAACCTTTTCATGTTTTCCAGAAGCATTGTCTGCGAACAATGCAATACTCAATTCATGTACGTCAAAATTTAGAACATCGCTGATACATATGAAATCTCCTTGTGTAGCAATCACATAATCACCTGCTGTATAAGCATGATTCCAAAAAACAGGGTCTAATTCAGTTTTACAGGCGAAGGCATCGGGATTTGCCTTTATTGTAAATAAAACCTCCCCTCCAGATTCATCAACTTTCTTTTGGGTAAAAAAAGTATATTCTACAGCATTATTAGAATTAGGTTGTTCTTGATGCCAAAATTCATATGTAATTGGTCCATCGGCAATATCCAAACCCTCTGCTATTGCAAAAAAGGTAAGTTCTCTATCTTCCATACAGGAAGTTAAGTCTGCTTCTACAGTGAGTCTTACTTCTACTGTAGTCAATGTTACAGATGCAACACAAGAAATTCCATTTGCATCAACCACAACTACAGTGTATATTGTAGTTTGATTAGGAAATACAGAGGGGTTTGATTCATTAGAAAAATTTCCTCCTGTATCTGCCCTCCAACTAAAAGTATAAGGTGCTTGTCCATCTGTTACAGTTGGACTGCCACCCAAAACAGCAAAGCCATTTTTGCATATTTTTCTATCTTCTCCTGCATCTACACTCAAAGCACTTGCCGTAAATCCATGGCAAATAAGGAGTACAAAAAACAAAATTTTCCACCAAATACATTTTAACATAGACATGAGGTATTTTTGTTTGTGTTTAAAAAATAAGTAGATATAATCTTCCCTATCACAAAATTGATGTGTTGAAAGCAGGCTTATCCTAAAAATGAATAATGAAACTTACAAGAAAAACTAAATCGGGAGTAGGGGTATTTATTGTATAAGAACAAGTGCAATTTATAGATAATAAATCGAATAAACAATATTAATATTGGGCATAAGTACCGAGTCAAAGTATTTTTTAAAAAGTTATTTATTGAAAGCTGTTTTTTTATTTTACGATTATCAATATAATAATATTTATTAAAAAAACAAATTTATTAAACGCCCGATACTCTAAATATTCAAATAGAAAACATTGTTGTTCTATCCAAATTTCTACTTCTTTCTATATCAACACGACAATATTCTATGAGAAAAATCATCTACCCAAAATATTTTGACTATTTTTAGGTTTGTATTGTTTAAACTTGAAACACTATGTTCACATTCAACAAAGTAAGCATCTCCAAACTCTTTGAAGAAGAACTCTACGAGTTGGAGGATTCGACATTGAAGCTCCAAAAAGATGGTATTGAAGGTAAAAAAATTGCAGTTGTAGTCGATTATTCAGAAGAAGATTTTGCGAAGGCATCGAAGGATTTGTTAGAGAAAATATTGAAGGCTGCAAAGGTGGATATGAGTCAGGTAGAAATGCGGTATGCAAAAAGTCAGGCTTGTTCCTTCAATTTTTTACAAAACCAATTTGGTGTGGATAAATTGATTGTTTTTGGATTGAAGCCTGCTTCAATCGGTTTGAACATTCGATTGGGTTTGTATCAATTGATTCTTTTTCGAGATTGTCAAATATTGTTGGCAGATGACTTGACGAGGATTGCAGAGGATGTGAAACGAAAAACCTATCTTTGGCGAAATTTGCAAAAAATGTTTGAACTATGAACTTAATATTTGCGACCAACAATCCCAACAAGGTTTCGGAGGTCAAGAAAATGATTGGAGACAAGTTTGAAGTGGTGAGTCTCAAAGAGTTTGGCTTTACCGAAGACA
>JBMYXW010000029.1:0-9696 GCA_049608825.1 Chitinophagales bacterium | reverse complement strand
CAAGTGTGATTCACAAACGATTTGGAGTCAATTGTTTTTCGGAAGACACAGGTTTGGAAGTTCCTGCTTTGAATGGAGAACCAGGTGTAAGGTCTGCTCGATATGCAGGGGAGATATGTAGTGCATCTGACAATATTGACTTATTGCTTTCGAGAATGAAAAACATCGAGAATCGGGAGGCTCAATTTCGGACGGTTGTTTCATTGATATTGGAAGATACCGAATATCAATTTGAAGGAATCGCCAAAGGGCGTATAAGTCATTCTCGTAAAGGTGAAAAAGGTTTTGGATACGATCCTATATTTGTGCCAGAGGGCTACGATATTAGCTTTGCAGAAATGGGTGCGGCTGAAAAAAACAGGATTAGCCATAGAGGAAAAGCGATTAAAAAATTAGTGGAATTCCTTAAAAATTACTAATTTGGTGGTATAAATCGAGAGCGCATACAACGTTTTCATCTAATTTTCGCTCTATAAAACCGCATGATGTTTAAAAACAACATCCCAGATAAGAAGCTCATTCAAGGCTGCATTGCTCGCAAACAGAAATTTCAGGAGTTGCTTTACACAAGATTTTCTCCCAAAATGTTTTCTATTTGCTTGCGGTATGCTAGTGATTATCACAGTGCGGAAGATATTCTACAAGAGGGTTTTGTGAAGATTTTTAAGAATGTTCACAAGTTTCGATTCGAAGGCTCATTTGAAGGATGGATTCGCCGCATCTTCGTAAACACAGCTATTGAGCATTTTCGCAAGTCCGTTCCGATGTATCCTATCATGGATGTCAATAATTCTCATTTCGATGTCATTAATGACCATACGATTGAGAACCTAGCTGCTCAGGATTTGTTGAAAATGGTACAAAATTTGTCACCAGGTTATAGAACTGTTTTCAATTTGTATGTTATTGAAGGATATGCCCACAAAGAAATTGCAGAAATGCTTGGCATTAGTGAAGGTACTTCAAAGTCTCAATTAGCGAGAGCCAGATATATATTACAGAAAAAAGTTCACCTATTATACAACAGTAACACTGTTAAAGAAGCTTATGTCTAACTATCACATAGACGATATTTTTCGAGAAAGCCTAAGGGACTTTGAAGTTTACCCCTCTCCAAGTATTTGGGAAAACATGGAATTTCCAGCTCCCCTTCCTTTTTATCGAAAGCCTGCATTTATCACTTCTTCTGTGATAGGTGTGATATTGTTAATTGGTTCTATTCTATTTAATAATTCAAAAATCGAATCTTCTTCCAATACAGGTTCAAATTCTTTGGTTAATCAAGTAGAAACCATTCGTAATTATAGCTATTCAACAATTCCTACTCCTTTTTCACCAGATTATTATTTATCTCAAAAAGTAATTGCTTCTACTTCTAATAATACTATCCATACAAATCAGAAAGAAGTTGTAGCACAAGCGCACACAGACCGTTTAACTGCAAGAGGTAGCACGAGTAATGACAGTGCAAACCTGGAATCGGGGATTGCAGACAAGCATTTGCCTAATTCTAATGACAATTCTTCTCTATATTCTGATAATTCAGTCTTGGAGTCCGAGCCCGTTAATACACCTTTTTATTTTACTTTCAATTTGTTAGAAACAGTTTCGAAGAATGTCTCTAATTTCACTCCTCATTTTGGATATTCACCTTTGATTGCCAATGTTTCTTTGAATCCAGATGAATCAACTACAAAATCTACTACTCACAATACAGGAATAGACGAAATTCCAAGTTTGTCCATTACAAACTTGGACGAACCTCCAATTGACATCAACGCTGCCGACAAAGATTTGTTTGTCAGTAGTGAAAGAGATGCAATTATGGCTCAATACAATCAACAATTGAGTATAACACGAGGTTTTCACTTGGGTACTTTTGCATCTGCCCACAATAATTGGATTCTAAATCCTGCGCTCAAAGAAACCGTTACGCAAAACAGCAATTTGGTTCACCAACTGGATTTTGGCTATACTTATGGTGTAGCAATGGGATATGAATTCAGCAATAAGTGGGGTTTGCAGATGGAATGGATTGTCAATTCGGAACAAGGTCAGCGATTCTCCAAACAAGCCTTATACAACTCTACAAACAAATCCAATACAGACATCAACCTAACTTACACCTACTTTCCTGTTCTCTTAAAGTATCGCAATCAAAAAATGTTTTCTTTGACCAAACAACCTTTGGTTATCAATTACATCGCTGGTATTCAATATGGAACTTTGAAGTCTGCTGAAATCAACATCAACAACCCTGTCGTTCAAGAAGATTTGTTGCAGTTGAGCAGTTGGGGTTTTGTATGGGGATTGGATTACGATTTTTACCTCAACAAAAACTACTTCCTTACTTTTGGCGCACGAACAAGTCTCAGCACAAGTTCGGATTCTAAATACAAACCTGTCTTTCCTACTCCCAACACATCCAATAGTTTGTTGATCGGATTAAGAGCAAGTTTCAATTATCAGTTTGATTAATGCAATGCTGCTCGAATTTCCAATCCATTGAGTACTTCTGCTTCAAATTCTACAAACTCCGCTAAACGCTTATAAGTCGCCTCTTTTTCGTAATAATTCAATGCCATTTTTACAAAAATATGCCCATGCTTGGCTTCCGAAGCCCAAAGAATTTTGTAAAAACGGTGCATTTCTGGGTCGTCCTGTGCCTCAGATACCATCTTAAAACGTTCTGCTCCACGAGTCTCCACCACCGAAGCCAACAACAACCTATCCATAAATCGGTCGTCTTTTCCATGTCTGCAAAACTTCAATAATCGCTGCACATACAGGTCACCTTTGATTTGATGCGCCAATTGAATGCCTCGTTTTTCCATGAGTTCATAAACCTGCTGAAAATGCTCCAATTCTTCAACGGCAGTCGCTATCAATTCGGGAATGATTTCTACACGATTGGGGTATTTTGCCACAAAACTCATCGCCATAGACGAAGCTTTGCGCTCACAGTCTGCATGGTCTTGCAAAAAACTGGGAAAATCGTTCATTACGGCTTCAATCCATTCGGGTTTACTAGCGCAGGCTAGGTCAAGATTTAATTTCATTTTTTATTTGTTTTGAATTTTTCCTAAAAATACGATATTTTGACTAAGATTGTGAAATGGCAGGATTGTAATAATGAGCCTAATCACAATTAGCAACTAAAACGTCTCTACAAACACAATCAAATACATTATCGCTTGAATACAATTGACAATCAAAATACGTACAGACGTTTTACTAAAATGTCTCTACAAACACATAAACACAATTATCAACCCAAACACAACCTAAATATAAGTGTCGTCATTCCCTGCTTCAATGAAACACAACTCATTCGCAGCCTTCAATCACTCGCTGACTGCAATCCTCCAAATTGTGCGGTTGAAGTGATTGTTGTTATCAATGGCTCGATTAAAACGCCTCTTGAAATTCAAGAACAAAACCTCAAAACTTTTCACGAGGCACAAAAATGGGCAAAACAACAAAACGAAAATCCAAACCTTCAATGGCTACAATTTTTGATACGCCATTTCCCAGAACTTCCGCCCAAACATGCAGGCGTGGGTTTGGCTCGTAAAATTGGGATGGATGAAGCCGTTGAACGATTTGAAAGCACTGGAAATAAAAAAGGTATTATTGCGTGTTTTGATGCGGATAGTCAATGTCAATCCAACTACTTTGAAGCATTGGAAGCACATTTTCTGCAATATCCCAAAACGCAAGCTTGCAGCATACATTTTGAACATCCCATTGAAGGAGAAGAATTTTCGCTATCCGTTTACCAAGCCATCATTCAATACGAACTCCACCTCCGATATTACATCGAAGCCCAAAAGTGGGCAGGTTTTCCCTATGCCTATCAAACAATTGGGTCGAGTATGGCAGTTCGAGCAGATGCCTATAAAAAACAAGGTGGTATGAATCGCCGAAAAGCAGGCGAGGATTTTTACTTTCTCCACAAATTCACTCCTTTGGGTCATTTTTCGGAACTCAATACCACTTGTGTCATTCCTTCACCTCGCCTATCCGACCGTGTACCTTTCGGAACAGGCAAAGCGATTGCAGACCTTTTGCAGCAATCAGCCTCCGAATCGAAGCCCAACTCCCCCCCTATTTACTACACTTATGCCCTTTCATCTTTTGCAGACTTGAAGCTCTTTTTCGCTCAAATTCTTCATTTCTATCAAGCAGATGCTATACAGCTTTCCAAACTTATTTCTACTTTGCCAAAGTCAATCATTGACTTTCTACTGCAAATTAATTTTGAACAAAAACTGCAAGAAATCCGCAATAATACCCGCAATTTTGACAATTTTCGAGTACGCTTTTTTAAATGGTTCAATGCTTTTATGGTGATGAAATTTGTGCATTTTGCGAGGGATGCGTATTATCCGAATATTGAAGTGGCGAAAGCTGCAAAGGAATTGTTGGAAGAGTTGGAGTATGAGATTGAAGGTGAGGTGAGTGCGAAGGAATTGTTGTTGATTTATAGGAAGTAGGACGGAATTCATTCCGTTCCATAACCTGTTCGGGTTAAAACCCAAACTACTAAAAAAAATACCCATGAAAATTGCAATTATTGGAGGTGGTGCGGCAGGATTTTTTTCTGCCATTGCGGCAAAAACAAATCACCCAAAAGCAGAGGTCATTCTGTTTGAAAAAACACAGAAACTATTGGCAAAAGTCCGCATTTCGGGAGGCGGTCGCTGCAATGTCACCAATGCTTCCACTTCTATCAAACAACTCTCTGAAGCCTATCCACGAGGCGGTAAAGCGATGAAAAAAGCTCTTCGTATTTTTAGCACACCCAATACAAGAGAATGGTTTGAATCCAGAGGTGTGCGACTGTATGCACAGGACGACAATCGGGTTTTTCCTGTTTCGGATAGTTCACAAAGCATCATCGACTGTTTGATGTCTGAAACCAGAAAGCTTGGAGTTTCTATCCAAACAGGTTCTCGTATTGAAGCGATTGAAGCCCAAGCAAACGAACAATTGATTCTACATTTCTTCAAAACTCACCATCCATCACAAATATTTGATAAAGTAATTGTGGCAAGCGGTGGGTCGCCCAAAAAATCGGGTTTGGATTGGCTCGAAAAACTGGGTCACAAAATCGAAAAGCCTGTTCCTTCTCTTTTTACCTTCAATATGCCTTCCGAAAAAATCACTCAACTGATGGGCGTAGTAGCTGAAAATACTTTGGTTCGGATTCAAGGTTCTAAACTTCAATCCCAAGGATCACTTTTGATTACACATTGGGGAATGAGTGGTCCAGCCATATTGAAGTTGTCGGCTTTTGGTGCAAGATTATTAAGCGAATCTGCTTATCGCTTCAAGGTCCAAGTGAATTGGACGGGTGTAGTGAATCAAGAGGAGGTGAAAAAAGATATTGAAGATGCGATTGAAGTCCACCCCAAAAAGAAACTCTCCAATGTGCGTTTGTTTGGTTTACCCGAACGCTTGTGGCTTTTTTTATTACAAAAAAGTGATTTGCAGCCCAACAAAAGATGGTTGGATTTGGGAAAGAAAAATATTCACAAATTGGTGACAGTTTTGACGCATGATGTATATGATGTTAGCGGCAAAACGACTTTCAAGGAGGAATTTGTAACTTGTGGTGGGGTGAGTTTGAAGTCTATCAATGTAAGCACAATGGAAAGTAAGGTTTGTAAGAATCTGTATTTTGCAGGGGAGGTGATGGATATTGACGGGATTACAGGTGGTTATAACTTTCAGGCGGCTTGGACAACGGGATTTATTGCGGGGAAATTAGGATAGGGCTGAATGGCTTTATTGTTGAATTGCTATATTGTTTGGTTCTCAATACATTTGTTAATTGAATTTGGGTTGAACTCTAATGGAGTTTGGGAAATACCTTCTCCATTTTCTACAAATATTCAAGTCCCTGAGGGGTCGGGGCAGGCTCTAACGGACTGACAAATTACCCGTTTATTTTTTGCATCGTAATAGACAAGCACAAAACCTTTTTACCCTACCTCATTGTTTATCTAAAAAAATCATCATGGTAAAACAATCTTTTGAACAATGGCTTTTTGAGGATGTAGAGATTGAGTTTGGTATTGAGCCCATTGAGGAGATGCCCTTGATGAACGAATGGCTCAATACTCAAGATATTCCTCAAAGTATTCCCCCTCATCTTGATAAATTGCGAAAATTTTTACTCAAAAACATTAACCTATGGAATGAAGATGAATTGAAAATGCACTTTATTGCCCCTTTTTTATTGGATTTTGATTTTTACAATTTACCCCACTATCGTGTTTTCACACAGCGTTTTATGAGATTAAAAACAGAGCATGTGGAATCGGCAGGTCGTGTGGAATGGATGGTGGCAACAGGCAAACAAACCCCTCGAAAACCTTTTTTCTTTCTCCAAGAATATAAACCACAGACTGGGGCAAACAACGACCCTTTAGGGCAATTGTTGATTGCGATGGTCGATGCCCAAATTCTGAACGAAGATTCTGATAAACCTGTATATGGCTGCTACAATATTGAACGATTGTGGTTTTTTGTACTGTTGCAGGGTAAGACTTATGGTGTGAGTAGAGCCTATGATGCAACACAGGAGGACGATATGAGTGATATGATTGTGATTTTGAAAAGGGTGGTAAAGCATATTCATCAAGAGTTGGGCTTGCCGATTGAAAGTTAAAGTTGGAATTATCTATACTTTTTTAGTAGATAATTCCAAATAAGACCTTATAAGTACCTAACCAAAATTAATGGTACATTTCATTTTGGAAAAAACATTGATAACCAAACATTTGAAGCCTGACACCTGACCCCTTAATTCTGACTCCTTACTTAATCGGAATTAAGTATTGAAAAATAAGAGATTTCGGGAGTTTTTACCATTACCAAAAGTTATTATCAACAACTGCTCAATAAACGCCAACGTTTTATAGATTACACAGACACAAAAAAACAGGTTTTTCTAACTTTTATTACCAACCATGGAGTTGCTAAAAATAAATATGCTTTGGATGTCGTGGATGCGGAAGTGGTATTGGAGAGTTTGTTATAGAAATACGGAAATCCGTTGTGATTGTATTATACCAACAAATCGTTTACAGTGAAATTTCTATTGCCATAAAAAACAAGCGCATTTTTGGCTTTGACCAATTCCTGACCTGCTACAAAATTCGTTTGCCTCAATACAATGCCTTCCAAACTGTATTTTCGTTTCATTGCACGATAGGACTGATAAGCAGTTTCTCCTTCCAAAAAACATAGCAGTCCCCAATTAGCACATTCAATAAACGTATCTTCAAAATCAGGTACAACATAAATCGCTGATTCATACCCCCAAAATGCGTGAACTTTTTGGACTTCCAAATCCCTACCCAATTCCTTTCCTGTACTGCAAGCATGGGTATAAAAAAGAGCATTTTGAAACAGGTAGGTATTGATGTTGACTTCAATATAGGCTTGATTGTTAGCGATTAAACTATTGGAAGTGCCATGTGAATAAGCAATAAATAGAAAAGGTGCGTCATTAATTTTCGGTATCAACTCATTAATAGATGCTTGGTTCAAACGACTGCTTGGAACTTCAATGACTTCAAAATCCATTCCCTCAATCAATTCCAATAAATGCTTTCTCAACCGCACGAAATAATCGCCTAATTTTTTATCTCTATCGTCAAAAGCAATCACTATTCTGGGCATTTACTTGGTTTTTGCATCATGAACAATCAACTCCAATACATATTCCTGCATGGTTTTTTCAAATTCCAATCCAATAGGCTCTCTTGCCCGAATCGCTTTGACAATATCATTCAGTGTATAAGATTTCCCATTCAAAGGAATCAAAATATCTTGTGCCTTGTCTTCTTCATCTTGCTTGTTTATCCAATCTTCCAAAACGGTATCAATACCTGTATTTAGTTCCTTTTCTGCTTCTTGTACTTTTTCTATCACATCCAAATAATTCGACTTGTCGGCGAAACCTGCAATGTGTAGGTTGATTAATTCAGGATATTTTTCTTGCTCTATCTTATCTTTGTTTTCTGTCAATAAAATAACGGGAATCAATTTTGACACCTCCCGAATTTGCTGCAATACCCACAAGCCTGTAGGCTCATTTGAAGAAAAGAGATAATCCAAAATAACGATGTTTTTTTCATGTATATGTGCTTTCACATACTCCACTCCTTCATGTGTAGAAGTAATCGAAATGACTTCTTTATAGTATCGTTCTAAGTTGAAAATGATGGGATGAATTTTTTGAGGCAAATCATCAATAACAATGATTCGTGTATTTGACTTACTCATAATGTCATTTTTTAAAGGGTAAGGTAATTTTGAATGTGGCACCATGGGAAGTAAATTCGCTTTCTACCAACTCAATTGTTCCATTCAATGCCGTCAATCTGGTTTTTACGATGTATAAGCCTACTCCCGCACCGCCCTGCTCTTGTGTAGTGCTGATGTAAATGTCAAAAATTTTGTCTTTAATGCTTTCTTCAACCCCTGGGCCATTGTCCGAAAACAAAATAACAAATTTGTCATTCATTATTTGAGTGCTGCATTTGATGGTTTTGTTTTCTGTTGCTTTGAGTATCTTAATAGAATTGGAAATGAGATTGCCAATGATGTCTTCAAAAAATTTCTTTTGGTAGTGCAGTTCGATAGTAGCTTGTAAATCAAGTGCAACATGAATATTTTCTTCTGCAAGTTGCGTTTGGTATGTATATCTGAACAAACGTTCTATCAAAGTTTTGATGTCAAAATCTTCAAAACTACTGTCTGTATTGGCATAACTCAACATAAAATCTACGACCCTCCGCAAGTCTATCATTTCTTGATAAATCTCATGGGCATACAACTTAAAGACTCCTTCAAAATCGGGATTGGGAAATTCCATCTTCAAAAATTGCGCCCGATTCATGATGCTCGAAATGGAGATACGTATTGTATGTCCTAATTCCGAAATAACTTTTTGATAATCAATATCTTTCATTTTTTTATATTTCAAAATAATCTTCTCTGTCTTTCACCAACAAGTCGAAAAATAGGTAGTTATTCATAGCTTGTTTTATAAATTTAAAGAAGCTAGAGGTGAATTAGTTTACCTTTTCTTGGTGTTGGTCGAATGTAATTCCTTTCGCAATTTTATAGGGGAAGAAAATTATATCTCCTGTTGGATTTTCCAATTCAATTATACCATTTTGCCAAATGGTTTTCCAATCAATCCGCAATACTATCTTACTTGAAGGTCCTACCTCTAATTCAACTTCTTCGGAAAAAATCTTCGTTTCTTGTCGTGTGAAATTGTACTTTGTTTGAATGGCTTCTTCCAATTCTCCTTCTAATCCTAAAAAAGAAAGTCCAATTTTTGCTTTTTTAGTACTTCTATTATAGTCTTCTTCTTGCAAGGAGATGGTTTTTTTCCATTCTCGTGAAATAATTAATCTCCGCCTCACAATTCCATTGCTTCTGGAATTATCTATTGTTCTAAGTTCACTACTATTTGATTCGTATGTAACATTTGTTTCTGTTATAGTCGATATTCTGTATGTTTCAGTAGTTTGTTCTTTTTTATTGCTTCTTTTTGCGGAAAAAATACCCTGTTTTTGTTTTAAATCTGGGTTATTATACCCCTCAAAAAACCAGTCTATCAAGTAGAAGATTATTAAGTAGAATGCTATTGTTGCCCAAAATTCCATTTTA
>JBMYXW010000028.1:0-12430 GCA_049608825.1 Chitinophagales bacterium | reverse complement strand
CCGCAAAGCCAAGGCTTCTGCTGCTCGGCGAATTAGAGATCTCGTTTGACCTTTGGCTTGCTCAAAAGGGTCGTTCGCATCTGCGTCTCTCGGAATACTCGGACGTTTGGACTTGAGATGTACCACAAAAACCGTCACCATCTGACCATACACTTCCAACTCGACAATCAAAACAGGTCTCGAAAACTGAAAAATAGGAACACTCACTTCTGGGTCTAATTCCAATAATTCATTGAAATTCTCAACTACATGATAATCTAATACAGGAAACTTGGTAGCCAAAGCGACAATGGGAGCAGGTCGAGGAGCATTTTCGACAGACGAAGGTTTGGACATCACAATGTTGTAATCCTTACAGTGTTTACTTGCATCGAGAGCTTCCTCCAAAGCAGTGCGGTGAAAAACCTCTTGAAAACCAATGATGTCCGCTTTCATGGAATCCAATTGAGAACCTATCCAAGCGGTTTTTTTGTGGTAATCATTTGTGCTGTATTTCTTCCAGCCATAGTAAGTAGTGTTGGGCAATACGAGATTGTAGGCATTGAAAGTACCAACTTTAATTTTTTTCATGTAGCCATTCATTTTACACTTTGGACGGAGTAGGTGGGAGGCGAGAAGTGAGGTGTTAATTTTTTGATAATGAATGGATTATGTGGAAACAGCAACTCTTTGATTGTTAGATTCCTACATCTCACCTCTCGCTTCTCACTTCTTTTATCTAAAGTCCAAAGTTATTAATATTTCTCAAATGTAAGAATTATCTTTGTGGAAAACAGGATTTATTTCTTTTTGTGTTATTTTTTTAATGAAATAACCTTCTGAATATCAATGAATTTAAGAGAAATGGAATTTGTTTCATTGTATAACCTACTCGGGTTAAAACCCCAGCTACTAATCAGAACGCTAAATGCAAAAAAATAAAACCCCCTTTCAATCTGATGATATTAAAGATGGTTCAAAACACCGCAAACACGCCAAACTCACCCGCCCTCAACTCGGTAACTTTGGCAGAAATGAATGGGCAATCATCGGAACGCCTTGCGGCAATATCCAAAAAATCGCTTACCAATTGACCGCAATATTGTCCAAGGACTTCAAGGTGAGCTATGTAGATGCCGACCACAAAAGCGCAGATGCCGAAACAGAAGAAGGGAAAAAGGAGAGTACGGCACTGGAAGCAGGCGCAAATTGGGTATATACCGACAAAATCACCCATCACCGAATAGACTTCAATGCCAATTTAGACAGCTATACCTATCGTTCTCTCTTCAATGAGCAAGATGTGGTGTTGGTCAATGGAAATCACTTCAAAGCTCAAAAACAAATCGTGGTCATAGATGCCCGAAAAAAGAGCTCTTTGGAGCGAAAACTCGACAGATTGACCGATGTGGATTTGATTTTATTGGAGGGCGAAGGCGAAATGGTTTTTCCTTTCCTTCAAAAACACCTGCCCAATATTGGAGAAATTCCTGTATTGAAAAGCAGAGACATTACTGCAATTGCGGATTTTCTACTGCAAAAAATGAAGACCAATCGTCCGCCTTTGTATGGACTCGTATTGGCAGGTGGAAAAAGTCAACGTATGGGACGAGACAAAGGGCTGATTGATTATCACGGTAAAGCACAGCGAGAATACACAGGGGATATGCTGCAATCGGTGTGCGAAAAAGTATTTCTTTCTTGCCGCCCAGAACAAGCTGTGCAGATTCAAAGTGAATACCAGATTTTGTCCGATGTGATGTTGGGTTTGGGACCTTTTGGTGCAATTGTCTCCGCTTTTCAGCACAACCCAAATGCCGCATGGCTAGTTGTTGCTTGTGATTTACCTCTTTTAGACCAAAACACCTTGAAGTATTTGACAGAGAACCGCAATCCTTCTAAAATCGCTACGGCATTTCACAATCCTGCTACCAACTTTCCCGAACCCTTGATTACTGTATGGGAACCCAAATCTTACCTTACTTTACTTCAATTTTTGGTACAAGGTTATTCTTGCCCTCGAAAAGTGTTGATTAATTCGGATATTGAAGTTTTGGAAGTTCTTGATACTGCAAAATTGAAGAATGTGAATCGTCCAGAGGAATATGAGGAGGTGAAGAGGTTGATGTAATTTAGGATGTTGTTCGCTTTTTTATTGCTTATTTGCTTTTAGCAATTCCCCTAAAAAAATTAGCGAATAATCAATCTTTTTGAATTGTTGAGGAACTATTTGAGCCATTTTGAGTGTTCTAACAACATACAATGCAACACAAAAAATGAGCTAAATGCCTATGAGTCAAATCCTCGACCAAGTTTCCAAAACAACCATACAACTCCTTCTAAAAGAACCCTTTTACGGACATTTTTTCACAGGCATTTTGCGAGAAGTAACAGAGCGAGTACCCACGGCAGCCGTTGGAATGGTGAATAGTCAGATGGTGAAGCTGTACATCAACGAAGATTTTTGGACAAAGAAACTGACCACAAAAGATTTTCGATATGGCGTTTTGAAGCACGAAATTCTGCACATCGTTTTGAAGCACATCTTGATGGTCAAAGACTTCTCCAACCGCCAATTGTTCAATATCGCAGCAGATATTGTAGTCAATCAATACATTGAACGAAAGCAGTTGATTGAAGGCGTGGTATTGTTGGAGTTGTTTGTCGACTTGAAAATGGAACCTTACAAAGATGTGCGCTACTATTACAATATTCTATCGAAAGTTTGGCAAAATTATTTACAAAAAACCAATTCTTCAACAACCGTTGACAAGGCTGGAAACCGTTGTCAAGGTGTAAACCAATCATCTTCTCCTTCAAAACATACAACTAATAACAAAAAACATACACAAACACCTAAACACTCAAATACACAAACACAATCTCTCACCCCATCCGAACAAGTCCTCCGAGAGTTTATGACCGAAGAAAACGACTGTTTGGGACAACACGATTTGTGGTGGGATGAAATCGGCAAAATGACGGCTGCCGAACGAAAGATTTTGGAGGGGTATATCAATGATGTGTTGAAGAATGCAGTCCACCGAACCAAAGATAGAAGCGCATTACCAGCAGGTTTGAAGCAATACATTGACCTCACATTGAAATCTTTAGAGCCACAAGTCAATTGGAGGCGGGTTTTGCGAATCTTTTCAGCAAACAGCAGCCGAACCTACCTCAAAAACACCATTCGTCGCCCCTCCAAACGTTATGGAACTACGCCTGGCATCAAAGTCAAAAATCGCCAAAAACTATTGGTTGCCATTGATACTTCTGGAAGCGTAAACAATGAGGAATTGAAGGTTTTCTTTGGTGAACTCTATCATATTTGGCGGCAAGGAGCTGAAATATTTGTGGTAGAATGTGATGCAGCGATTCACAACAAATATTTTTACCGAGGAACTCCTCCCGACCATATTTCTGGACGTGGTGGAACGGACTTCAATGCTCCAATCGAATATGCAAATACGGAGTATCGCCCTGATGCGATTGTCTATTTTACAGATGGTTATGCGCCTGTTCCTCACATCAAAAATCGAAACCCTATCTTGTGGATGATTACTTCAGAGGGATTGAAGGAAGGGGAAGGGGCTTGGAATGGATTGCCAGGCAGAAAAGTGAAAATGAAGTGAGGACGGTGGACGGTGGACGGTGGACGGTGGACGGTGGACGGTGGACGGTGGACAGTGGACGGTGGACGGTGGACGGTGGACGGTGGACGGTGGACGGAAAATATTAAAATCCACAGCATCAACGAAGAATCCATAGAAACAATTCGATAATAAATCAATACAACCATTTAGCAATATAACAATAAATCAATATAAAAAATGTCAACACACAATTACATTTATTACGGCACCAAAACCAAAGCCGACGAAATAGCTGCCTTTGTGCATCACGTTTTGGATGCCAATATTGCGGCAGAAGCAAAAGGCAAAAAGAAAACTCCTATTTGTATTTGGGGGCGACATGGTATTGGCAAAACCGAAATCGTGGAAGCCATCGCCAAAGAAAAAGGCTGGCAGTTTTCGTATATCGCCCCAGCACAGTTTGAAGAAATGGGTGATTTGGTCGGAATGCCTGCGGTCGAAAATAATCGGACGGTTTTTCGAGTGCCAGAATGGGTGCCAACAGAAGAAGGTCCTGGGATTTTGCTGATTGACGATGCAAATAGAGCCGACGACCGTATTTTGCGGGGAATCATGCAGTTGCTACAAAATTTTGAATTGGTGAGTTGGAAATTACCTACCAACTGGCAGATAGTTTTGACAGCAAACCCCGATGGTGGTGACTATTCGGTCACTCCAATGGACGATGCAATGTTGACCCGAATGATGCACATTTCGATGGAATTTGATGTGAAAGAATGGGCAAAATGGGCAGAGATAAATGGCATTGACCAGCGTGGTATCAACTTTGTTTTGACCTATCCCGAAATAGTGACAGGCGAGCGAACTACTCCCCGAACTTTGGTGCAGTTTTTTGAGTCGATTTCTTCGATTGATGATTTGGCTGGGAATTTAGCTTTGGTCAAAACCTTGGCGGATTCTTGTTTGGATGAAAATACGGTGACTGCTTTTATCACCTTCATCAACAATGATTTGGGCAAGCTTATCACTCCCGAACAAATCTGCAATGCCAAACAGTTTGAGCGAGAAGTAGTGTCGTATTTGAAGCGAGTGGCAGTGAAACAAACTATTCGAGTCGATATCTTGGCAACGATCTGCACACGAATGGTGAACTATCTCACCATCAATCAAATCAAACCGAGCAAAATACAAATGAACAATATCAAGGAATTTGTCAAAATTGATTTCTTGCCAAATGACATCCGGTTGACGATGGCGCAAGATTTGGTGAGCTCCAAAAATGGCTATTTGAAGCCAATTATGGCAGATAAAGAGATTGGGAAAATGTTGTTGGGGAGGATGTAGGGTTTGATGTGTTTAGTTTCTTATCAAATAAATCTTGAAAATACAAGAAATCAATAATCAAATATCATCTATCGTAATTCAAAAATCCACCAGTTATGAGCAAATAAGGTGAAGTACGGCAACCTCACTTTAGATGGATTTAGGATGTATGATTACATGATTTGTGAGGCCTGATTCTTAAAGTTAATGAAGTACTGTATGGTACTGGCTATGCCAAATTAGGTGTTTGAGTTAATAATTGTGTTTTGTAGAGCTTGGAACAGGAATCTACTACAGAAAGGAATTTCCGCATTGAACGTAAGAAATACCTACGTCAAGTGTGATTCTTTTCACGCTCTACAAGCTTCCTTTTCATTAAATATTCCTGTTAAAAATGACCAAATCAAAAATAAACTATTCCGACCTCCTTCAAAAAAAGAAAGCGAAGGTTAAAAAATATTCCAAAGCAGACTTGTTTGCAGCGACTTCAATTGTTTACAAAGACCATTGGAACTATCAACAAATCCGAAGGGTTGCCATTTCATATCTCAAATATTTTCACTCCAAAGGAACGATTGAAGACTTTCCGATTGAAGAAAGCTCTGAAATTGTCTTTGTGGGGCAGACCAAACACCTGAAATTTAGAGAAGTACGAGAACGCTTATTGCCTTTGGGCGTGGGCTGCAAGGTGTTTGTGAAAAAGACAACGACTCATGTAGTTTTGGGAGGTGGAGCAAAAAAAGGCAAAGGTTTTTTGGAACACGATGTTACGATTATCAGCCCCAAGGAACTCAATATAGCATTAGAGCGATTGGAGCAACCTTATTTGTTGGAAAAAACGGAAGATAGTTCGGACAATGTTCAAAATTTGGCAAATTTGTTGTTGAGCAATCAAGATGAAAACATTGCCTTGGCATTGGAGATTTTCAAAGGCGGTGGTTTTCCCAAAGAGTTGCTGCATGAATTGTTGATTGCTTACAAAATGACCCATACCACCAAAATCCGGGAACGGGCAAGGGCTTTGTTGTATTTGCATATTTCGGACAGCAGCAAACACGCATTGAAGCGTTTGCACAACTTGAGTAAAGGCATCAGTGAGCGAAGTTTGGCAAAAGGCATTTACCGAATGACCAATGATGCACCCGAATTTGATGGCGTGAAAATCGCTCAATTGATGTATGAAAAACACCACAAAGGATTGACTTATTTATTGGAGTATTTGCCACATCAAGAGAAAATGGATTGGCTCAAAAAACGCATCCAAAACGATGAATTGAACCTCTCCAAATCAAGCGTTTACAAGCTGCCTAAAGAAATTGGACAATTGAAGTCGGTCAAATCTGTGAATGTAAGCAATTGCAGTTTTTCGAGCGTACCGCAGGTTCTTTCCAAATTACCCAAGCTCGAAAAAATTGATTTATCGAACAATCGAATTTACAACTTACCTGTTCATTTCTCAAAAATGAATAATCTCAAATGTTTGAATATCAGTAATAATGGCTTTCGAGATGTACCGCCTATTTTGTTGAAAATGCCACAATTGGAGGAATTGCACATCAATTTTAGGGCTTGGATTTGGCAACGTTCTACTACGATACACGAAGGAATAGAGGAATTGAAGCAGGCATTGCCGAATTGTAAAATTGTGACAAATAAATAATATGAACGATACCACAACTCTACACGAGGCTCTTTACCAAAAGAAGGAAGAAATAATCAGTGAATACTCCAAAGCGGATTTATTTGAAGCCAGTAGATATACAAAAGGATATGGTCGTTATCAGCAAAAACGTAACAAACGAATACGTGAAAACAGTGTTGCCTATTTGCGGAAATTTCATTCAAGGGGAGCTATTGATGATTTTCCGATTCAAAAAGGCTCTGAAATTGTTTTTGTTGGAAACAGCGAATATTTGAAGTACCGAGAAGTACGCCAAAGGTTGTTGCCTTTGGAAGTTGGATGCAAGGTGAGAGTAAAAGAAACGACAACGCATGTAGTATTGGGAACGAAGGCCCCAAAAAGCAAGGGGTTTTTCGACTTCAATGTGACCATCATTACACCAAAAGAACTGAACGAAGCATTGGAACGACTGGAAAAGCCTTATTTATTGGAGGAGACCGAGAGCAGCGAACAAAACCTCCAAAATCTGGGTGATTTGTTGTTGAGTGGTCAAGACGAAAACATTCTCTTGGCATTGGAGATGTTCAAAGGAGGAGGTTTTTCCAAAAAACTGTTGAATGAATTGTTGATTGCTCACAAAACGACTTTTGATAGAAAGGTACGAGCAGCAACTAAGACTTTGATGTATTTGCACATTGCAGAAACAAGCCAAGCTTTTGTTCAGAGGTTCACCGATTTGAGTAGGCATCTCTATGAGAGAGGTGTGACCAATAGCTTGACATCTTTGACCCGAAATACTTCAGAATTTGATGGACTCAAAATTGGGCGATATTTATACAAAAAACACCAAGTAGGAATCATTTATTTACTGGAACACCTTCCTACCAATGAGGGATTGGATTGCTTGCAAAAATATATTGAAGACGATGAATTGGATTTGTCTGAATCAAAGTTTTATAAGCTTACTGATACACTGCAATATCTTCCTACATTGAAGGCTGTTTACCTTCAAAAGTGTCAATTCACGACCTTTCCTTATGTTTTGACAAAACTTCCCAACTTAGCAAGAATCGACCTTTCAGACAATCGCCTCAAAGCACTTTCTCTTAAAATTGCCCACCTAAATAATCTAAAAGTGCTGAAAATCAGCCGCAACAAGTTCAAGAAAGTTCCCTCTGTGCTTTTTCGGATGCCCCAATTAGAAGAATTACACATTCGATTCAATCCTTGGGATTGGAACAATTTGAAAAATTTGAGGAGCGAAATTGAAAAATTGAAGAAAGCATTGCCGAATTGTAAGATTGTGGTGAATAAATAGATTTGCTTTTAAACAATCACTCACTCGCCCAATTCATACACCGTTTCACCGCCTTCTGCCAACCTTTGTACAAAGCCTCACGTTGTTCATCCTCCATTGAAGGTTCAAAAGAAGCACCTAAGGTTTGATTGTTAGCGAGTTCCTCTTTTTTGTAAAAACCAACCGCCAAACCTGCAAGGTAAGCCGCACCCAAAGCAGTTGTTTCGATGACTTTAGGGCGTTTGACCGCCACATCCAAAATATCTGCTTGAAACTGCATCAACAGCGAATTGGCAGAAGCTCCACCATCAACATTCAAGGCGGACAATTTTATCCCCGAATCCTTTTCCATTGCGTCCAAAACATCACGGGTTTGATATGCCAAAGATTCCAAAGTAGCTCTAATAAAATGTGCTTTGGTTGTGCCACGGGTCAGTCCAAAAATTGCCCCTCTCGCATACATGTCCCAATAAGGTGCGCCCAAACCTGCAAAGGCAGGAACAACATATACGCCATCTGTGTGAGGTACTTTATCGGAAAAATATTCAGAATCACCAGCACTGTCAATGATTTTTAATCCATCTCTCAGCCATTGAATTGCGGCCCCTGCAATAAATACACTGCCTTCAAGGGCATATTCCACTTTTCCGTCAAGACCCCAAGCCAAAGTGGTAAGTAAGCCCGATTTGGATTCAATCATTTCGATGCCTGTGTTCATCAACATGAAACAGCCCGTTCCGTAGGTGTTTTTAGCCATTCCTGCTTCAAAGCAAGTTTGACCAAATAAAGCAGCCTGTTGATCACCTGCAACACCCGCAATTGGAATAGAAGTTCCGCCAAAAAAGGAGGCATTGGTCGCACCAAAATCACCGCTTGAATCCCGAACTTCTGGCAACAAAGAAGAAGGAATCTCCAATTCTTCCAGCATTTTTTTGTCCCACTTCAATTCTCGAATATTGTATAGCAGCGTCCGAGAAGCATTGCTGTAATCCGTAGCGTGAACTTTGCCGCCTGTGAGTTTCCAAATAATCCAAGAATCCATCGTACCGAATAATAAATCACCATTTTCGGCTTTCTCTCTTGCACCTTCCACATTGTCCAACAACCATTTGACTTTTGTACCAGAAAAATAGGCATCTATCACCAAACCCGTATTGCTGCGAATGTAATCTTCCAAACCTTTTTCCTTCAATTGGTCACAAAAAGGAGCGGTTCGCCGGTCTTGCCAAACGATAGCATTGTGAATTGGCTCACCTGTGTTTTTATCCCAAATTAAGGTGGTTTCTCTTTGGTTGGTGATGCCGATGGCTGCAATATCTGAAGCAGGAATATGACTATCTTTTAGGACGCTTTGAGCTACACTCAGTTGTGTTTCCCAAATTGTCGTGGCATCGTGTTCGACCCAACTGGGTTTGGGGTAAATTTGTGGAAATTCTTTTTGAGCAGTGGCGATAATTGTTCCCAAATTATCGAAAATAATGGCTCTGGAACTCGTTGTTCCTTGATCCAGTGCAAGAATATATTTTTTTGACATTGAAGTAATTGTAAATGATTGAAAATCAAAAATAACACCAAATAAATGTTGTGAATAAATATACGTTTATGTGGTAAGGATACTGTTTTCTAACGAAAAAGAGAACTTAAAACTATATTTTTTTTGTGAAATAAACTTTTATATTAGATGAAAATATAGTAGCTTTATAGCATTCCAAATTATTTAACCAAAACTTTAAGATATGCAAATTACAGGAATGAACATCACATTCAATGAGTTAAGAAAAATCAAAGATAGTTTACCTGATGGCAGTATTCACAAAATTGCTGAAACATTAGATGTTTCGGATGAGACGGTAAGAAACTATTTTGGTGGTTACAACTATGAAGAAGGTCAAGCAGTAGGAATTCATTTTGAGCCAGGTCCTGATGGCGGTGTTGTGCATTTGGATGATGCCCGTATTATTGAAATGGCCAGACAAATTATTGAAGAACAAACAGCAGAAATTGAAGATTAACTAAATTTTTTTACCTACTCTTTTCTTTCGAATCCTCCATACACTTAATTTATTTTGTGTGTATGGAGGATTTTTTTTGGGGGGGGGGAGCATCGAAGATTTTAGTGGGGATAAGCCTAAGGAATAGTCAAAAAATAAACCCTAATTTAGACTTTTGTAGTTTTTCTGTAGAAATTTTTCATCGTAATGAAAATCAACATCCTTCAATAAATTAAACTACAAAAGTTTTTATCCCAATTAGGACGCTTATTTTTTAAGCGTTACCAAGTAGATTTATGACTTGTGATAGGCAAGGTTTTATTTATGAAAATTGGATTTGAAAAAAGGTGTAAGGGCAGGTATTACTTCAATGATATGGGAATTGGAGAGAGAGGAGTAGGGCATGTTTTTAATGGATTTAGGGCTTCCCTAAAAAGAACATAGCACCCCACAAGGAGATGCTATGCCTAAAACCCTAATTGTTTAACCCTAAAAACCTAAAGCCATGAAAAAGCAATGTAAATATAAGACTATTTTATTGAGATGACCAAGAAAAAAATAACAAAAAGTAATAGAAATCTTTCTTGATGCTTGTCTTTTGATGTAAATGTTTTGTTGTTTTTTGATTGTCAGTTTATTAGAAGGGGAAACCTAAATGAATTTTTTTTATAGATTTTTTTTTTGCGATAAAACTTTTTAGGAATAAAGATTCATTTTGTCAATGTATTCAAGAACCTTCTCCGAAACCATATAACGAATAGACTTACCATTTTTTTGAAGTGTCCGAATATGGGTAGCAGATATTTCAATTTTTGGAACAGGCAGTCTTTGAACTTTGGGATGTTCTCGGTACAAATCGTTTTCATAACCTGGTCGTGGGTAAACAATCAATTGGTACTGCTCCAATATCTTTTCATAATTTTTCCATTTGTGAAAATGCTTGAGGTTGTCTTCACCCATAATCAAGTAAAAATGGGTATCGGGATATTTTTCACGCAAATAGGTAAGTGTATCTATCGTGTAAGAAGGGATAGGCAGGTTGAATTCAATAGTTGAAGGTTTGATTCTATGGTTTTCTTCTACTGCCAGATTCACCAAATGTAAACGATCATATTGATTCAATAAGCTTTGTTTCTTTTTGAAGGGATTTTGGGGTGAAATGACAAACCATACTTGGTCAATTTTTTCTAAGTCGACTACGGTTTCTGCAATAATTAAATGACCAATATGAATGGGATTGAAGGAACCGAAAAATAATCCAATATTTTTAGACATTTTATTTAAGGGTTTGATGATTGGATAGGAGAGTGGGCAACTGCAAATTTACCTATTCAAGATTTTGGGTAATAAATTGAAGTTTACCAAGAATCCTTATTTTTGCAAAAATAGCAATAAAACCATTCAACAATAGAACAATCAATCAGATGAAACAATACCACGATTTACTCAAAAAAATCATTGAAGAAGGGAATTATAAAGACGACCGAACAGGCACAGGAACTTTGAGCATATTTGGACATCAGATGCGCTTTAATTTACAAGAAGGCTTTCCTCTCGTGACGACTCGCAAAATTCATACACGTTCACTGATTTACGAATTATTGTGGTTTTTGAAAGGCGACACCAATATTCAATACCTCAATGACCACAAAGTGCGTATTTGGGATGAATGGGCAGATGAAAATGGAAATTTGGGACCTGTATATGGTTCTCAATGGCGTTCGTGGCATGGCCCAAATGGTGAAGTAGTGGATCAAATCAGTCAGTTGATGGAAGACCTTCAAAACAAGCCTCATTCTCGTCGATTGATAGTAAGTGCATGGAATGTGGCAGATCTTCCTAAAATGGCTTTGGTGCCTTGTCACAGCCTTTTTCAGTTTTATGTCAATGAGGGTAAAATCTCTTGTCAATTGTATCAACGTTCTGCCGATGTGCCGATTGGCGTACCCTATAATATTGCGAGTTATGCCCTTTTGCTTTGTATGGTGGCCAAACAAACGGGTTTGCAGCCCTACGAATTTATTCACACACTTGGAGATGCCCATATTTATGTGAATCAAATGGAAGGCATCAAGGAGCAATTGAAGCGAGAAATTCGACCGCTTCCTAAGTTGAAGATTAGAGGAGGCGTATCGTCTATCTTTGATTATGATTATACTGATTTCACCATCGAAGACTATGCTCCTCATCCGAATATCAAGATGCCTGTGGCGATTTAAGTAATGAATGCAAGTTTAGAAATTTTCCATCGTAATAAAAATCAATCTCCTTCAATAATTGAACTACAAAAGTCTTTACCTTAAATGTGGAACTTATTTTTTAGGTGATACTTGAATTAAAACTGTGGAAAGTTGACAACAGAGTAGAAAAAAACTAAATTTATGGTTAAAATGCAAAGAAATTGAAGCAAATGATTCCAAAGAAAAAATTGACCCAACTTATTGAAGATCATTCTATTGAAGTAGTAGAAGCGCATTTGATTCATGCTTATTTGAGCCAAAAGAAAATCAATTATTCAACAAACTCTATTCTTCAAGCGTATTTTGAAAATTTCAAAACCGTCCTTTATCGGACATACGTTTTTTTGTGAAGCGGCAACCGAGTGGTACGTAGTCGATATGCCGGA
>JBMYXW010000027.1:0-12436 GCA_049608825.1 Chitinophagales bacterium | reverse complement strand
AAATGATTTAATGAATACAATACAGTGATGAAAAAGATTTTACTGCTTATAGCATGTTGTTTAGCCCTAAATACCAGCTCAATTTTGGCTCAACAAGATGCTCGATTTTCTCAATATATGTTCAGCAACTTAGCCTTCAATCCTGCCTATGCAGGTAGTGGAGAGGGTTTATCTGTGGCTGCTATTTATCGCAAACAATGGGTGAATATTGATGGCGCACCCCAAACGGCCAATCTAAGTGGGCATACCAAAGCTGTTGAAGATGGTAAAGTAGGTTTGGGTTTGAATTTGCAGTTTGATGAAATCGGCTTGACCAAAGTATATAGCGGTTTTGCGAGTTATTCCTACTGCCTCAAATCAAATGGTCGAGATGTACCTATGCTGCATTTAGGAGTCAGTGCAGGAGCTACTTACATGCAGAAAAACCTCAGTCAAGCACAAGGAAATGGTTTGATTGACCCAACAATTGACCCCATTTTTAGCAGTGGAGACGATGTTAGTAAGGTTTTGCCAAACTTCGGATTGGGGCTGTACTACTTCCTCCCCAATAAGTACTATGTAGGATTGTCTGCCCCTCGCCTACTGACCAATAATTTTAGAGATGAAGACCCTGCTATTGCAAAAATTGCCCACGAGTTCCGACATTATTATGTTACCGCAGGAATGGTATTTGGCGACGAAATCAAGCTCCGCCCTTCGGTACTCTTCAAAATGGTGCCAGGAAATGCACCGATTCAGTTTGATGTCAGTTTGATGGCTTTGTTCAAAGATACTATTTGGTTGGGAGCTTCTTTTAGAGCCGACCAAGGCACAAGCCCCGAATCATTGGATTTTATTGCAGCTCTTGAGCTTCAAAATGGTATGAAAATCGGTTACGCTTACGATTTGACTTTGAGCGACTTGAGCGATTATACTTCTGGCTCTCACGAAATCATGTTGTCCTATGATGTCAAGCGACAAAGTGGACGTATCAAATCACCAAGATTCTTTTAGAGGGTGGTGATCAAAAAAACATGAACAAAGAAACAAAATCCTTATTCGGTTCTCCTTATTTGATTGGCAAAGTCAATCGAGATGGATTTATGAAAGAGAATTACAAAGATTGGTTTGAGTCAAACTACAACACTTATCAAGTTGATGAAACCGTTTTAGCTCCTTTGAAGGACAAGCTGAAAGATTTGACTATCAAAGTGTTTATAGGAACATGGTGTTCTGATAGCCAAAGAGAAATCATTGGAGGAAGATATGGTGGAGATAAGCACCCGTACAATTTTGAATGGTGAATGATAAATTTTGAATAACTTAACTATCAACTGGTTACCAAAATTCTTAGGTTAAACTGTTTTATCTGATTACTTAGCAGAGAAATCTATTTCTTCAATTTCCGATGAAAATAACCTTGTCGCATCCGAAAAACCCAACGCCCGCCTTTGCTCAAAACAGGAACACCCAATACTTCTTCACATTCCGAACATTGAAGGTTGGGAACATCGCTTACCTTATCGTATTCCAAATTCAGCAAATTGACCAATTCGTTAGGTGCTGCAATATTTGAAAAATACAGGCGCAAAATCCCTTTTCCTGCTCCATATTTGTGGTAGGTCAGCAAATAGTTGCCGCATTTCCCACACTTAATATCAAAGGTTTTGTGTTTCTTTTTCATGCTTTGTGTATATTCTTTTTTGAAGGCAATTGATAAACAGTAACCTAAAACCTCACTCCTCTCCCCTTACTCCTCACTCCTTTTCACTTCAATACCATCACATATCCTTGTCGCTGCAATATTGCTCCTGAATCCAAAACAATTTCAGCCAAATATACATACACTCCTTGATCTACAAATCGGAGATTGTGCAATCCATCCCAACCCTTCAATCCATCCCCTTCAAAAATCGCTTTGCCGCCCCAACGAGAATAAACTTTCAATTGAACCGAGGCAATTCCCTCTCCGACTACCTTAAAACAATCGTTTACATTGTCTTCATTTGGTGAAAAAGCGGTGGGAATCACAATGTCTTCTTCCGAAATATCTGAAAGTACTTCAATGCGAACCGAATCCGCTACAATACAATCCGTTTCATTTTGCGCCAACAAAACATAAGTAGTCGTTTGAGTAGGTGCTGCGATAGGAGCTAAACAATCGTTGCAACTAAGGCTCTGATTTGGTTGCCATTGAAGCTCGACAGTGTTTCCATTTGTACTTGAAGCATTGGCTTCAATACTGACTGTTTGCCCTGCCTCAATACTTTGATTCTCCGTCAGAATATCAACTGTTACATTGACTTCATTGAAGGTCTGTTGAAAAGTAGCTGAACAACCACCATTTGTTACCTCCAATTCTATCGTGAAATTTTGTATTTCGGGAGAGTCGGTAATTACTTCAACCGTGTCGGCAGGACCACTTAAAGAAACTTCAATAATAGCAGTTCCTTCAATGAGATTCCAAAAATAAGCAACATCGTTGCCTCTCGAACTTCCTGTATAAAAAAGCTTGTCTCGTCCCGTAAAACAACCCACTGAGCCAAATCCATCAAAAATAGCTTCTACTTCGGGCATAATGGTAATTTCTTGGGTGATTTCGGCTTGACACAACCCAATATTGTCTGTAATCTGATGGCTGATACTATGCGTACCAAGCCCTGCAATGTTTGGGTCAAAAACCGATACACCATCCGTTGTAACAACTCCTATTCCTTGAAAAATGCTATTCCCCGAAACACCTGCAAGTGACATCAAAGGAACTGCATCGCCTGCAATGCAATATTGTTCGGGCAAATCGAAGGTTGGGTTTGGCGGTGGAAAAACATTGAAGGTGTAGGAATCCAAACTGTTGCAGCCATTTTCACCTTCAAAAGAATAGAACAGTTCATACGTTCCCACGCCCAAATTGGAGGGCTGAAAACTGGTGATGAGACTTCCGTTGATAAAAAAATCGGCATCCTCTCCCAAATTGCCCATTGGAGTGATAAGCGTTTCGTCTGTTTCACAATATTGAAGAGACAAACTACTTTCGTCAATCGTAGCGTTTTCCCCTACCCCATCTACCATAATTGTCTGCGTAACACTTCCACAGCCTGTAATCGTATAGGTAATATTGAAGCTACCAGGAACAATCGCAGGATTGAACTGTCCGCCAAGGTACCCAGGTCCCGAAAAAGTACCTCCCGAAGGAATTCCCGTTAGCACAATAGGCAAACTGCTTGAGCAGATATTGAGATTCCCTACACCAGTACTCATTCCTTCAATACCAAAAGAAGGCCCTATTTCAATCGTTCGAGTAATAGCACAACCATTTGAAGTTGTGTAAGTAAGATCGTACTGACCTGCTTCTGAAGGAGCAAAACCTGCTCCAATCACATCTTCGCCACTAAAAGTACCTCCTGCGATATTCGCTTGAAGTCCAAAAGGCGCATCATTCAAACAAAAGGTATTGCCGCTTTCACCATTGATGGTAAAAAAAGTGCCTATTGTAATCGTCTCGGTGATAGCACACGCATCAACTGTGTATGTGATGTCAAATTCTCCTATAAATCCAGTAATTGGCGGATTAAAAATATTCCCAGATACGTGATTGCCACTAAATGTACCACCTGCTGGCGTTCCTGTGAGGGTATAATTGAGATTGGCAGAGGCTTCAAAACAGTAATCCGAAATAGGATTGTCTCCTTCAACAGTAAACGAACATTGGGCATAGCTCATTGAAGGAAAGCAGAAGATTATCAACAGTATATAGAAAAAAAATCGCATGGACTTGTACAATTTTGAATGATGAATAATGATGAATTTTGAATGGGTTAAGAATCTACTCACTTACAAAGTACTGTTTTAATTTACTTCCTACTTCCCGCTTCTTTCCTCCAAAAAAAGCCAATTCCCAACCCAAGTAAGCATATACCACAATATACTCCAAAGCAACCAAGTACAAATTTTCGGTATAGGAATCAGTCAAGTAGGTATAATAGGTCAAAACCACCATGCCCGACCAAAGAATGGGAAACCGAAAAGAAGTAAAAATACACAATGCTACCAAACTGTTGACATACCACGGATGGACAATATTGGCAAAGGCAAAGTAAATCAACAAGGCAAATAGGAAGTTTTGAAGTAAAGAAAGGGTCTCTACTAAGTGTATTTTCTTGACACCTCGCCCCTGACTCCTCGCCCCTCTACTCCTCCAAAAAGCAAGTAATAAAATACTCACCAAAGTCAAGATAGCCAAATTTCGTCCTGCGGTTTGTATGACATTGTAGCCATATTGTTGATAGCCAAGCCATCGAACCAGATAATAAATACTGGCATTGAACTCAAATTTTTGAAAATAGAGTCCTACACTCGAAAGTAGGTTTTGAAGGATGTCAAAAGTGAACAAAGGTAAGAAGCCTAAAAAGGTAACGATTCCCACAATTCCGCCATACAAAATACTTTTTCGAAACCCCAAATAGGAAATAAAGAAAGGTAAGAAAATCAAGGGAATGAGCTTGGAGCTGACTGCCAGCCCCATAGCGATTGCAGAAAATATTATATTCCTGTTATTTCCTTCAAAGAACATTACATCCCCCTTACTATCTGGTAGAGAGATCTCTCCCTTTGAAGGGGAGAATATGGGCAATACAAACCGAACCGCCAACAGGGTGAAAAAAATCATGGCGGCTTCAAAATGCAAATTACCCGTCAATTCGACTATTACCAAAGGATTGAGCGCATAAAGTAGTATTTTCTTGGGAGCAATTCCAAAAGCTTGAACCATCCGATAGAGTAGGTAAATGCTTCCAATCTCAAAGAACAAAAGAAAGGTTTTCATCAAAACCGTTGCGCCATACAAATCATTGGGAAAGAAAAAACAACTGAACCAGAAAATGAATTGACAAACTGGCGGATAGATGGTGAAGTATTCAGGCGAGTTGAGTTGAGAATAAAGTGTGTTGGTAAGATTATCTGGAACGATGCCCAAATATGTGCCATCCATAAAGTGAATAGGCAAGGCTTCAAAAGGACTTATTCCGTTGACAAGCAAACGACCGTCCCAATTGAAGCGGTAAAAATCGTCGGATAGATTGGGCAGCGCAAACAACAAGATGACCCGAAACAAGATCGAAGCAAATAAAAGCCACTTGTAAGTAGAGGCATCTCTAACGGATTTGTAGAGCAAACCATAAGCTAAAAACAAAACTCCAAACAAGGCAAATACTTGATAAACTTCGGTGCGAAGTGTCTCATAAGCCAGTATGTAGTAGGCTATTAATGAGATAAATAGAAGGAGGTAAACTTGCAGTTTTGCTTTCATTTTCAATGATTATTTATCCCTTTTTGTTGTTTCTAAAGCAGCCAAACCTCCCTTCAAATTGTATAGATTTTTGAAGCCCAACATCGCCATATAATTACAGGCATTGACACTTCTGATGCCCATACTACAATAGACAAAGTAGTGTTGGTTTTTGTCCAACTCATTGATTTCTTCTACAAAATCTTGGTGTTTGATATTGATATTCACCGCTTCTTCCAAGGATGCTTCGTTGTATTCAGTAGGCGTGCGAACATCTATCAATACACTTTCTGCTTGTTGTTCAGCTTTTTCTAAGAAAATAATCGGAGGAAGGTCTTGAAATCGAGACTTGTTCATATTTGTTGAATATCAGGTGAAAAATATAGAATTGCGAATTTAAAAATGTGTGAGGGGAAAATTTGTTTTTTTTGCCTATTTTCGTCTTTTGTCAGAAAAAAACAATTTTAGAGGCGAGTCAATTGATTGAAAAGTGAATCGCCTTCAACCTCAAAAAATACCTACTATCATGGATATTGTCAAAGTTTTTGCCACCATATTGACCTTAGCGGGAATGGCTCTTTTGGTTTTTGCTTGTTTTGCAGTGATGAAAGGCAGCGGTACCTTGTTGGGTGTGCAAGTAGAAAAAATGGGTTTTTTAGCACCAACTATTTTAGGAGGCATTTTTTTTGCAGGTGGCTTGTACCTATTTCGTTATTTGATGGGTTCGGGAAAGCAATAACATCTAAATTACCCATATTTCATTTCCTTTGAGGCCTGCTACCTCATAATAAAACTACTCCTAATTGTCAATGTTCACTTCAAAGAGAACTTTGCCATTCTATTGTCTGCTAAAATAACCACATTCAAAAGCCTAAAATTCATAGTACTATTATTTTAATATTATATTTTGAAAAAGAATTGAATTTAAATTCAAAAAAGCTATCAATTCTAAAAATATAAACTTAACTTTGTGTTTTATATTTTATATTTAAATTTTTACAATGAAAACAGGTACAGTAAAATTCTTCAATGACGCTAAAGGTTTTGGTTTCATTACAGAAGATGAATCAAACAAAGAACATTTCGTACACGTTTCTGGTTTAATCGACGAGATTCGCGAAAACGATAATGTAGAGTTTGAATTAACAGAAGGTAGAAAAGGATTGAATGCAGTAAATGTCAGAGTGGTTTAATATTTGCTATTTAACTTTTTAATACTAAAAAGCCTATCAATTCATTTTGATAGGCTTTTTTATTTAAAGAATGTTTTGGAATAGCACAATTTACCAATCTAATAAACTTCCAATTGCTTTCGCCACCTTCTTTGCATTCGGCAACATGGCTTGCTCCAAAACTGTATTCATCGGCACAGCAGGAACATTTGCCGCACCAAGTGTAGCAACAGGCGCATCTAAGTGAGTAAAACATTTTTGTGAAATGCGTCCCGCCAAACTTTCTGCAAAGGAATTTTCAAGCGGTTCTTCGGTCAAAACCAATACTTTGTTGTGTTTTTTGGCGGCTGTAAAAATCATTTCTTCATCCAAAGGCTTCAAAGTGCGAAGGTCAATGATTTCTACCGAACCTTCAAATTTTTTGGAAGCAGTTTTTGCCCAATATACGCCCATTCCGTAGGTAATCACCGCCACCGTATTTCCCCACTTCAATTGTTCTTCACTTGCCGCTTGAGCTATACGAGCTTTGCCCAAAGGGATTACATAATCTTCGCTCGGTTCAATGGTTTTTGCGCCAGCAGTTCCCATTACCTTGCTCCAATACAATCCTTTGTGTTCAAATAATATCACAGGATTGGGGTCTAAAAAAGCCGACTTCAACAAACCTTTCATATCCGCAGCATTGGAAGGAAAGACGACTTTGATGCCAGGAATATTCAAAATACTGGATTCTATACAGGCAGAATGGTAAGGTCCTCCACCTCCATAAGCACCTGCAGGCACACGAATCAAAGTTTGCACAGGAAATTTACCTGCCGACAAATAACAAGATTTGGCGATTTCTGTCACCAATTGATTCATACTGGGCCAAAAATAATCCGCAAACTGTATTTCTACAATCGGCTTCAATCCCACTGCCGACATACCAGACGTTGAACCAACGATATAGGCTTCTTGAATAGCCGTATTAAACACTCGATTGTCTCCGTGTTTTTGTGCCAGAGTTGCAGCTTCTCTAAAAACTCCTCCCAAGCGCCCACCTACATCTTGACCATAAAACAAGGCTTCGGGATAGGTTTTCAATATTTCATCCATTGCAAACAAAGCGGCATCGACCATCAACACCTTTCGACCTCCTTTTGGTGAGCGTTCTCCTTGTTCTTTTCTTATTGGAGTGGGTGCATAAACGTGTTGTAAAAGGGTTGTAGGGTCAGGATTTGCAGCTATTTCTGACTTTTCAAAAGCAGCCTCTATTTCAATACCTGCCTGTTTTCTAACGCTGTTTAATGTATTTTTATCAAAACCAAGTTCTAATAATTGTTGATGGAGCTTAACGATTGGATCTTGCAAGGCGTGTTCTTCCAAATCGTCTCTGTACCATTCTTTGCGAACGCCCGAAGTATGATGCCCCAAAAGCGGAACAGTGGCGTGTAAAACAATGGGACTTCGATGTTCTCGAATGTGATTCATACATTTTTGAACCGCTTCGTAACTCGCAAAAAAGTCACTTCCATCCACGCTGATTCGCTTCAATCCCTTGAAACCACCTGCATATTCATAAGCATTCATGCTACGGGTTTCTTCACCCGTAGCTGAAATGCCCCAATCATTGTCTTGGACCAAATACAAAATCGGCAACTGTTTCAATGCTGCAAATTGCCAAGCTTCCGATATTTCACCTTCTGTCACCGAACCATCTCCCAAAGAACAAACTACTACGGTTTTTGAGTCGTTCTCGACCAAACCCTGTTGTTCTTTGTATTGAATTCCTTGTGCAATGCCTGTTGTCGGGATGACTTGCATTCCCGTGGCACTGGATTGTTGAATGATTTTGGGATATCGCTCATCTTTGGAAGAAGGGTGGGAATAGTAGGCTCGACCTGCAGTGAAAGGATCATCTGCTTTTGCCAACAATTGCAGCATCAAACTATATGCTGTAAAACCAGCTCCCAACATCAAGGCATCGTCTCTATAATAAGGACTGACGTAATCGTGATTTTTGAGTTGAAGTCCCACTGCAAGCTGAATCGCCTCGTGTCCTCTTGCGGTAGCATGAACATACTTGCAGGTGTATCGGTGTTTTTCATAAGTTTCTGCCATTTTTTTTACCTTGTGCATCAACTCATAAGCCTTCAAAAGTATCTTTTCATCTATCTTAAACGCTGCTTCGGTTTCGAGCATAAACTTTGGTTGTTTTAGGCAAAAAAGTACCTGTGCAATTTTGAATACTGAATGATAAATTTTGAATAAAAAACAATCGGTTTCTATCAAAAATTCAAAATTTGCTTTAGTTTTCTTTTATTATAATATTCTTATACAGTTTTTCGTGTTCTTTCGGAACCATAATGATGAGTTCTTGCCCGATTTTCATACGGCTTTCATCTACAATGTTGTTCCATTGACGCAAGTCTGCAATTGTACAATCAAACTTTTGGGCTACTGTTCCCAAAATATCACCAGATTGGAGTTGGTATGTCAATGCAGTATATTTTCTTCCTTTTCTTGATTCAGCAGGTTTGTTATAGACATTTGTTGACGTAGAAGGTTTTGAAGAAATTACTCCATAGTCGTTCGATGGTTTTGCCCAAGCATTCTCTTTTGGGATAGGAATTTTTTTATTGCTATCCAATATTGTTTCTTCATTTACCGCATTTAGATTGCGCTCATAAGACTGTGCCCAGCCTACTTTTGAGATAGGCAATACCAATGGATAACCCCGTTTTGAAGGAGGGATGGTATCTCGTTTGATGGCAGGATTGAGAAACTGCAATTCTTCTACTTTCATATCCACAAACTTTGCAACATTACCTATCTCAAAGCCTCGTGTGATTTTTGCTGTATCGGTAAGGTAAAAATTGTACGGAGCATTGTATTGGTGAAGGTTGTGATCGGGATAGTAAATCATGGTATAAACGGCTGCAATGAAAAGCGGCACATAAGCCTGTACTTCATCTGGCAAATATTCTGCAATTGCCCAATAATCTTTCTTACCACCTGAGCGGCGAATCGCTTTATTGACAGTTCCTTCTCCTCCACAAAAAGCTGCAATTGCCAAGTGCCAATTGCGGTAACGATTCCAAAGGTTTTGTAAGTGCTTGGCAGCTACTTCTGAAGAAAGGGCTGGGTCTCTGCGTTCGTCAATATAATCATTGGACTCCAATCCATAGAGTCGAGCTGTTCCATAAGGCAGTTGCCAAAGACCAGAGGCTCCAGAGGAAGACTTGGCATGTGGAGTCAGTGCCGAAAGCATCACAGGAAGGTATTTGAGATAAACAGGCAAATCGTATCGGTCTAAGGCTGTTTCGATAGCAGGAAAATACAACTCTGTACGTGACAACATTCGCTTGACCTGATCTCGTTTTTCGACCACATACATATCAATAAATATTTTTACGTATTCGTTGTAGGTCAGCGGAATTTCTGAGTGCAGAATATCTAACTTCAAACGATAACTATCATCTTTGTAGCGAGGCACTTGATTGAGGCCAAAATTTTTGAGTGCCACCATTTCTGGTTCAATCAATTTTTTGGCTTGAATAAACCGATTGAAGCGTTGTTCCCTATTCACCATTTTTTCGGGGTGTATCAACCTATCTATCTCTTCACTCGTATAGGTTCTCACAGCTTTTTCGGGAGAAGAGTTAGCCGCAGTCACCTTAGTAGGAGGCGTATCAGTTGGAGCATCAGTAGTAGAATCTGTTAAATCAAAGATTTGTGGTGCATCGTATTGAAAGGATTTCATTAGTTCATCAACAGACATAGGAGTCTCATTGGTTTTAATAGAATCTTTTTTTTGAGGCACTTTCATCCTCAATATCTTCTTCTTCTTTGGTTTGTCCAAGGAACTGTTTTGTGCAAAAATTGTGGTAGAACACAGCATCAAAAACAGCCATAAGGTTGATGAAATCAAAGTTTTCATGGTTCTCATAAATTTCTGACAAATTAAAATGAAAAAATTACTTTACTGCAAAGGTCAAAAAAATACAAATAAATTCGCAATGAGAAAAGTATCTCAATAAAATATTTTTCTGCTTGAATACTTGTATTCCAACTTCAAAATTAGGCATTTTGTAAATCAAAACAAATCGCTCTCTTAGGATAAGAACATAGAAATGAGAGAAGAAGGATTTAGATAGCAAAATTTACCTTTCACTTCTTGTTATTTTAGACAATGTTAAAACATAATTTGTTCGCTTACAAAGTACTGTTCAAATTTGTAATTGAGTTTTGAATTTGCCTTACTCGTCTTTCTTAGCCAACAAACGAAAAGATTGGCGGTGATATTCACAGCTTCCATACACTTCGATAGCTTTTCGATGAGCCAAGGTCGGATAGCCCTTGTTTTGACTCCAATCGTATTGTGGATATTGTAGGTGAATTTTCTTCATGAAATCATCTCGATAGGTTTTAGCCAAAATTGAAGCGGCTGCAATAGACAGAAACTTACTGTCTCCTTTCACAATACATTCGTGATTAATATCTGGGAAAGGCTTGAAGCGATTGCCATCCACCAAAATCATTTCAGGTCTGATTTTTAGCTTCTTCAATGCTCGGTGCATCGCTTCAATGGAAGCATGAAGAATATTAATCTCGTCAATTTCTTGAGCCGTACAAATCCCAACAGCATACGCTAATGCTTCTCGTTCGATGACTTCTCGCAACAGGAAGCGTGTTTTTTCGTTTATCTTTTTGGAGTCGTTTAGTTTAGGGTGAACAAAATCTTTGGGGAGAATCACCGCTGCTGCAAATACAGGTCCAGACAAACAGCCTCTTCCTGCTTCATCGCAGCCTGCTTCAATCAAATCGGGATGTAAAAAGGATGCTAAACTCATAAATGAAAAATTAAAATATAAATCAAAGTAGAACTATGAACACTGTAAAATTAACTGTTTAAAATTTATCCGAAAAGAACTCGAAATATCTGGATGAATAATTACCTACGTTTTAGCCCTAACCAGATGAGCAAGTTCAAAACAAAATCCATTTGAATTTCTTTTAATAGTTGGCAAACTAAAAAATTAGTTGTATTTTTGTATAGATTCACGATTTTGTGGAGAACAATCCAAATCTTCATTATTCATCATCGAAAAAAACTTATGTCTAATAAATCCCCAGATAAAACGGACTTACTCACACCTTTAGAACTGAAGGTCATGAACATACTATGGAAGTTAAAAAAAGCTTGTGTTAAAGACATTCTACAAAATTGGCCCGAAAAACCTCACCCTGCCTACAACACCGTTTCAACGATTGTACGCATCTTACAGAAAACGGAGAAGGGACCTTATGTTGGACATGAAGCCGTAGGGCGAAACCACTTTTACCTTCCCTTGATTTCCAAAAACACCTATCAAAAACGCCTCATTACCAATGTTCTCGACAATGCCTTTGGAGGCTCTGCCAGTTCTTTGGTGTCCGCCTTGATGGACAATGAAGCGATAGCGAATAATGAACTCAATGATATTCAAGACTTAATCAACAAATCACTCGACGATTAATTAAACAGCCAAAGAATGGTCAACTATTTCTTATTGACATACGCCCTTTCGGTCGTTGGAGGTTTGTTTTACTACATTTTTGCTCGTAAAAACACTCGCCCTCAACTACAAAAATCCCTATTACTCAGTATAGTCCTATTGAGTTTTGCCCTTCCACCTGTCATAGATTCAATGCTGGTAGGAGATAAGGAAAAAGTATGTCTCCACCAAAACGAATACATTTCCGAAACGGTTTATTATAATTTTTGTCCTGCTCCTGGCGAGGAGATGGATATGTGTTTAGACATCGCCATGAAGGAAGAACACTTCTGTGATTGTTTGGCTGTTTTACCAGACAACCTATTGGTTTACAAAGCAGAACCGTTGTATGATTTTTGGTTTGTTTATGGTGATTTTGTCACCAAATAATAACTTTCTTGCTCTTTGTGCTTTTATCTTCATATTTACCACCTTTTAATCAGAGTAATATTCGTTCCACATTCTATCGATATCATCCTCATATG
>JBMYXW010000026.1:0-12569 GCA_049608825.1 Chitinophagales bacterium | reverse complement strand
CTGGTAAAGAACACTCTAAAAGTGCGGCAATATCTGCTTGTTGGAAAAAAGAACGCACCAAAAATCCGTATTTTCCTATTTGTTCTCCTTTCTCCATCGCCAAATCTAAAAGAAAATTAATGATTCGGGTGCGAGTATCTTGCAGGTTATATTCCTCCAATCTTTTTTGGGCTTCTTGAAAACGCTTGCCTATCAATTGCAGTACCTGCATCTGAACCATCCAATTCTGCTGTATCAGATTTTGCATGGCATTTGCCGAAATTTCATAGTATTCTACCTCTTCCATTGCCTCCGCAAACATTCCCAAATCGGGTGCATCCATTAGTGTCATTTCACCAAATAGTTCTCCTTCCCATGCAATGTGGTGAATATAGATTTTCTTCAAAGGACATTTTTTTCCTATTTCTGTTGTTTCTTCCTCTACTCCAACTTTTACTCGCCCCTTTTTGACCAAATAAACAGAACCTGTATTTTGGAAGGATTCATAAATTCTTGTTCCTTTTTTGGCAAATTTTAGCGTATAAGGTTTTTGTTGTGGGTTGTAAGACAGGAACTTCAATAGGCGTTCAAAGGTGATGCCTGTAATGGCTAAAGTGTTGATAGACTGTATCATTTGGTTTGTACTTTTGAATTGAAGGGAATAGAAAAGAAAGGCTGCTCAATTAGGGTATTGAACAGCCTGTTCTTCTTGCTTTCTAAATGATTTTATGCAGATTAAAAACGGGGTTCTTAACTGACTTAACTATTGAACTTTTACTAATTTTGTTGTTTTTTGGTGGGTCAAAGTTTCCAAAACGACATAATATATCCCAACAGGTATTCGAGCAGCACAGGCTTCAAAACCTACCTTGTATTTTCCAGGTTTTTGCTTTTTGTTTTGTATCAAAGATTGCACTACCTTACCTGTTTTATCTATTATGTAAAGAGATGTTTCTGTATCTTCTAGCAATTCGTAGGCAATGTGGGTGTAGTCGGTGATGGGGTTGGGATAGACTAATACCTCCAAATCTTTCTGAGCAGTACTTTTTAAATCGTTCAAATCTCTCTTGTTGCCTCCTGCATTATTATCAGGGTCATTCGTTCCTTCTTGACAGGCTTCAATTCGGGCTGTAAATATTGCTCCATTTTGGATATCCGTTCCTGCCTGCAATACCACTTTGCCACCTGCTATCAATTCTGTTTCATCACCAGTAGAAAGTTGAACTCCTCCATTGTTGTCCAAATTTCCTACAATAATTTCACCACCTACCCAAGTCAATAGCGGCAAATCTGTCGTATTGCTGTATTCTACTACAATTCCATCTGGGCAAATGGCTTGATTTTCTACTACAAATTCTTCTGTCATGCTTCCCATTGGAGTAGGAACACCTTGATTGTCAATCAATACATTTCCTACAACTTCTACCATCATATTGAAGGTATCATCTGTCGGTAATACATCATCAACTATCAGAGTCAAGATGGCAAAATTGCCTATATCTATTCTATTTTGAAGATTGACTCCTACTATCGCCATATCAATTCTTTGAATATCAGGATGGTGTTTTACCAAAAAAGTCATATCTGAATTAGGTGTTCCCATCCAAGAATTGTCCAATTTGGGTTGTACCTCCAAAATATGAACATCACTGTAATGAATTTGAAATGCCAAACCATATAAGGTGACAGGGGTATCGTTGGGTGACTCTAAATGCAATTCCAAATCCACTGATGTACTTCCATTTTGTCCAAAAGCAGCACTTTCATTCGACAAAACAGGTCTGACCATAACATCTCCATTGGCGGTAGTTCCAGTAGAATTTCCATTGACTGAATGGAAATTGCCATAATTGGCTTCAACTGCTGCTTGGTCTGACAAGTCTATCGTACCATTTCCGTCGCCATCTATGTGTTTTTGATTGATTCCATTGTTTTGAACATTACTCCAATCGGAACAAGCCTGCCCTGTCCAATCAAAAGAAGCATTGGGGCGCAAAGCACCTGCTGAATTGTAGGCAACTCCCAAAGACAAAACATCTGTATGGTCAACTGTTCCATCTCCATTGAAGTCGCCGCACCAAACACAATCTTCTTCCAATACGACTTCAATTTCGTCTGATGAAGTTTCTCCACAAGCATCTATAACGGTCAAGGAATAAACCCCTGTTCCAGAGACGCTAATATCAGCTGTATTTCCCAAATAAAGACTGCCTTTGTACCACATGTAAGAAGACATATTGGGCAAATTTGCTGCCAAAACTACTGTTTCATTCTCGCTGCAAACCGTTTTGTCTGCTCCCAACTCCAATTCATGTGCATCAGAATTTCCTTCCATCTCTACAAAAACTTTCATGACCCAATAATCAAAATTTCCCTGTTTTGCAGCTGTTTTTGTCCCTGTTGAAGCAGGCGATTCACTGTATCCTCCAATAAGAAAACCATTGTCAGATGTTGGTAAGACATCCATTAAATTGTCAATAGATGTACCTCCATAGACTGTTTCCCATTCAGGATATCCCAATCCATTGATTTTCACTGTCCAAAAATCGTCACTTCCTAAACTTGAAGCTGTTTTGTTGCCTGTTGCTCCTGATTCTGAATAACCGCTCAATAAATATTCATCATTGCCCAAACTTGATATTTCAAATAACAAATCTTTTTGTGTCCCTCCATAAGTATAATCCCATTGTTGTAAGCCGTTGAAATCCGTTTTGACGACCCAATAATCATCGTCTCCAAAACCACTACTCTGTTTGCTTCCTCCAATGCCTGAATTGGAATAACCTCCCAAAAGAAAACCTCCTGTAGCAGGACTGAGAAAGGTCAATTTGTCTTCTCCTGTTCCTCCATAATGATAATCTGATTGTAGATTGCCATTCGCATCAATCCCAACTATCCAAAAGTCATTTCCACCCTCTGTTCCTACTGTTTTGTTGCCGCTGATAGGAGAATCAGAATAACCTCCCAATAAGTAATCTCCTAAGCCAATTCCGATAGTAGCTGCGGTTAAGGTCTCGTCTCCGCTTCCACCATAGGTTTTGTCCCATTCTTGGGTTCCATTTTCATCTACTTTGACTACCCAAAAATCATATCCTCCATAATTGAAACTGGTCTTTGAACCATCTACTGATGAATTGGAATAACCCATCAATAAAAATCCTCCATCAGGTGTATTGGTGATGGAATGTAAAACTTCCCTTCCACTTCCCCCATAAGAGTAATCCCAAATTTTATCGCCTTGTGCATTGATTTTCAATAGCCAAAAATCGGTATTACCATAATTTGCACTACTTTTATTGCCGCTCACTCCTGAAGAAGAGTTTCCTGCCAAAAAATAATCGCCACTACTATGCCCAATGATTCCTAAAATGCCATCTGCTTGATTTCCTCCATAGTTTTTATCCCATATTTTGTTCCCATCTCCATCGGTTTTGACCAACCAAGCGTCTGACAATCCTCCATAATTCCCACTGGATTTGTTGCCACTTGCATTTGATTCGCTACTTCCGCCCATCAAATAACCTCCACCAGAAATAGGGTGCATAATCTGCAAAAAGTCATCGTGTCCACCTCCAAAACTTTGTTGCCAAACTTCTGCTAATCCCTCATTGTTGCAGCCTGAATTGATTTGAATATTTTGACATTGGGTATTGCTATCACAGGTATTGCTCATCGTCAAGCACACATTGTAAGTACCATTGTTGTTAAAAGTGTGATTTGGGCTTTCTTCTGTACTGGTGTTTCCTTCTCCAAAATCCCAATAATAAGTTGCCTCCTCCAATGGAAAATCTGGACTAAATTCGGCATATAAACCTGTCAATGTATGGCTGAAAACAGCATTTGGAAGAACATATACTTCTACATCGTGTTGATAGGTGTCAGAACAATCACCATCGTTAATTGTCAAGCTAACGGAATAAGTACCAGAGGAAGAAAAATTGTAATTGAAGTCTTCGGTTGTAGCAATAAGGACTCCGTCTATTTTCCATTCATAGGTTGTATTCGTAAATGTGGTGGTGCTTATTGAAGAATTGTTGTAAAACGTCACGTTATTGTCCACACAAATAGGATGAGGAACAGAAAAGAGCGCAAAAAATTCTTCCAAACTGGTTTTAACAACCCAAAAATCGTGTTCTCCATAATGTGTACTCATTTTATTGCCTGATGAAGCGACAGATTCAGAAACTCCTCCAATAGCAAATCCACCATCAAAAGTCGATACAATAGAAGGTGCATAATCTCTGGATATTCCTCCATAAGATATTTCCCATTCTTTGCTGCCTGTTTCATTGATTTTGACCAGCCAAGCATCTTCTCCTCCATAACTATTGCTGGTTTTATTACCTGATGAATTGGAGCTAGAAGAGCCACTTAATAAAAAGCCTCCTTCACTCGAAGCTTCAATGTCCAACAAATAATCTTGGTGACTTCCTCCAAAGTTGGCATCCCATTCTTGTATTCCATTGGAATTGACTTTGACCACCCAATAATCAGCATTGCCATAGTTTCCACTCGTTTTATTGCCACTATTTCCTGAAAAAGAGTAACCTCCCAAAACATATCCACCATCCAATGCTTCTGCAATGGCAAACAATCTATCTGATTCCTCTCCTCCATAGGTGTAATTCCATTGTTCTACGCCGTTTAAGTCTATTTTAACCACCCAATAATCATCGTGTCCTGCATGATAATCTCCAAAGAAAGACCAACCTCCCAACAAATAACCATCTGATGTAGGTTCAATAGTGGTCAGCCAATCTTGATGTGTTCCCCCATAAGTCTTGTCCCACAATTGCAGTCCATCTGAATCTACTTTGACCACCCAATAATCTTCCACTCCTATATTGACACTTGTTTTTGAACCACTTATGCTTGATTTGGAATGTCCTGCCAAAATATAACCTCCTCCAATAGCAGGCGTAATACTGCTTAACTGGTCCAATTGACTCCCTCCATAAGTGTATTCCCATTGCTTTGTGCCTTGACTGTTGAGTTTGACCAACCAATAATCAGTACTTCCATAATGAGTACTGTTTTTGTTGCCACTTATTGAAGAATTGGAGTTACCTGCTATAATGAATCCATTGTCGTTGGTTGGAATGACGGCTACAAAATCATCCTTGCCCGTTCCTCCAAAATTATAATCCCATTCTTTGTTACCATTGGCTGCCAATTTAACCACCCAAGCATCGCTTTGACCTCCAAAATTCCCACTACTTTTGTTGCCATTTGCAAGAGAATTGGAGTTACCTACCAAAATATATCCTCCGTCAAATGTTTGCGCTAAGGTATTTAGATTCTCGTTATTGCTTCCTCCAAAAGTAGCTTGCCATTCTTCCATTAAGCCATTTCCGCAATTTACCATAGTGCTAACTTCTTGACATTTGACATCGTTTCCACAAGATTTAATGGCTGTTAAACAAACTGTATAAGTGCCATTTGAAGCATAAGTATGATTTGGATTGGGTAAACTGCTGTTATTCCCATCTCCAAAATCCCAATGATGGCTTTCTGCTCCAATTGAAGTATCTGAAAAATCAGCTGTTAAACCATTGATATTGTAGTCAAAATTGGAGGTAAGCATACAAGACGAAAGGCTTGTTCCACTTGTTATTAAACTAAAATCCTGACTTCCATTGACCAAACTATTTTTATGGGTAATATTTAGACTATATATTCCCTCCGCAGGAGCAGCCAAGAAGATTTTTTCCATATTGTCACGAAAATTGTCTTCTGTTGTAGCTGCCGCCAAAGGATTATTAGGGTCGAGTGTGTAGGGATAAAAAGTTTCTCCTGTTGAAATATGTGTCAGTCGTATGTCCAAGTCATTGACCAACATCAAATCTGTTGGATTCAATGAAGGTGAAGGTACTGTACCTGGCAAATCTGTCCAACTTAGGGTAAGAGTTAGGGGGCTTGTACCATCACTATATACTGTGGAGGTGTAGTTAGATGAATTGTTGAGTGTGGTTTCTGTTATATTTGCATTCGGACTCGAATGTTGGCTGATGAGTTCTGCCGCTTTTTGGCTGTTCATCAACCCCCATCCAAATCGATAATCAGGACCTTCTGTTGTTCCTGCTTCATCGGCAGTGTGAATAACCAAACCTTTCAAAGTGGCAGCTTTCATAGGACTGCTGTAAAGATTTTGATGGTGTTCTTGTAGCAATATCAAAGAACCCGACACGTTGGGACTTGCCATAGAAGTACCGCTGTAAGTTCCATAATGATTGTCTCCAGATGCCAAACAAGAAGTCAACCCAACTCCATTGGCTACAATGTCAGGTTTGATTCGTCCATCATCGGTCATTCCCCACGCACTAAACACACTCATATTTACTTGATTGGCTTGGTTGTATCCAGTCGGAATATCTCCTACTGCTCCTACGGTTAGAACGTTTTTGGAGATTCCAGCATGAGAAATACAATCAAATCCATCGTTTCCGCCATCTCGTTCTCGATAAGCTGTTGAAGATACCCAAGCACTTCCATTCCAATAAAAATGGGATTGTCCACTGGAAGGTCCTGTATCTGTGCGGTCATTTCCTGCTGCTTTGACGATGAGATAATTGGGGGCATTGTAGGCGATTTCGTCCCAATCTTTTGCTTGTGTGCTGTAAAATCCAAAACGATAGTCTTCTGTTTGGCTGATATTTGGGTCACCAAACCAATACCAATTTCCATTGTAAAACCACCCTGTCAAGAAACCATAAGAGTGATTCGATACCAACAAACCGTTTGTAGCTGCAAGAGTCATCTCTGCTTGGTCATTGTTCCAATAATAAGCATCTATTTGTACTTGATTTGCCATTCCTTTGGCGTTTGGATTCACTCCTGTTGCTGCAATCGTTCCTGCAACATGGGTGGCATGATTGCTCAAATTGGTAGCTCCATCCATTTGGACAACTCGATTTGCTAATTCTTGGTGAGATGCTCTCACAGCTCCTCCATCCCAAACTCCAACATTCAAATTGTCGCCTGTGAGTTGAAGATTTAGATTGCCACCTTGCCAAAGCTGATTGGTGGCAATGGTTTTGGCGGCATTTACATTGAAAGTACTGTAATAGAGGGGCAATCTGTCGCTAATGGAATAGCTGATTAGTTCTACAAAAGTACTGTCTCCCAATTCTAAACGTTGGGGTAATTGTTGGGCTTGTATTGGGAGTGAAAACAGCACTATTGTATAAAAAAGAAAAAGTGGAAATAATCTGATGGATTTCATTATTATTGTCGTTGGGTACTATGAATATGTATTTTTCCAATAAATGATACCCAAATGTAAGAGGATTGAAGGCTTTGAAAAACAAGGAAATTTCAAGATTTCTCAACCCTTATTGAGCAAATCTGCAAAAATGGATTTTCCTTTGTCTTTCGTTATCAATATTTTAGTTTATTTTTGAGCTATTGATTTATCTAATTTTTCTCAATACAGTTTCCCTTCACGTCATTCAACAGACATTTTTCTTGGTTTCTAAAATTCCTGTATGCACCGCAGCAAATTGATTGATTTACTCAAAACATTTAATTCAAAAGAACTGAAAGGCTTAGAAGACTTTTTGCATTCTCCTATTCACAACCAAAGTGTTCGCTGTCAGCAGCTTTTTGAATTAATAAAACCTTATTTTGGAGATTTTGGACACATTGATTTGGCAAAAGAAAATATCTTTTTCCAATTATTTCCAGAAAAAAAACAGTTTGGTAGTTCCTTGAGTGTGGTAATGGCTCAATTGGCAAAATTGGCGCAAGATTTTTTGATTTTCCGAAAATTTGAACAAAACAAAGCACTACAAACCTTCTTATTATTGGATAGTTTGAATGAACGAAACTTGGATAAGCACTTTTTGCGAACTTGGAAATCAGCAAAAAAGGCAGAAGACAATTTACCCATGAAAAATATTGGTGATTATTACAACCAATATTTATTGACCTTGAATAAATTTCAATATGATGTGGGGCATCAAAAACAATGGTCAGAACTGGGCATTCGTGAAGTTTTGAACGATTTGGATTTATTTTACCTGATTGGTCAATTGAAATATTATGGTGCTTTGGCGAATCTCCAACGATTAGCTCCTCAACAATCTCAACAAAAGATTCCAATTGAGGCGATTAATCAAATGATTGAACGTTGTGAATGGCAACGAATCCCATTGGTCGAACTGCATCAGATAACTTTATCATTGACACTTTTTCCCGAAGATTCAAGCCATTTTTTTCGGTTAAAAGCATTTTTACAGAGTTCTAATGCACGAACAATTTTCTCCAATGATTTGCACGATGCTTATTCTCTTGGACTCAACTATTGCAATCAAAAAATATTGAGTGGAGAATTGGACTATCTTCAAGAAATGTTTGAATTGTATAAAGGGATGATTCAAGAGGATTTGTGGTACAAAGGAGGTTATCTTTCACATCGAAAACTCAAAAATGTCATCAGTTTGGGAGCAAGGTTTGAAGAATTTCAATGGAGTAAATTTTTTTTGAAAAAACACTTGAAATACATTCATCCTGATTTTAGAGACATGGCAGAAGTCTTCAACTTGGGAGCGATTTATTACTATCAAGGCAACTTTGGAAAAGCAATGCCTTATTTACTTCAAGTCAATAACTTGGATGCTTTTTATGCAACGGATGCTCGTGTATTGCTTTTGAAGATTTATTATGAATTGGGGCAAACTATTGAACTTTTAGACTTAGAAAATTCATTTAAGATTTTTATCAAAAGTCAGCGTGAACTCTCCAAGAGTCGAAAAAGGGCTTATATCCATTTTGTCAAATTTCTGGTGGCTCTTTATCGTATTCAACACAAACAATTGAAGAGCCGCAAATCTTTGGAAACCTTGAAAAAAGAGATTGAGACAACCAGCCCGATTAGTGATAAGCAATGGTTGGAGCGTAAAATAGAAGTTTTATAAGTAGTTGAACAAAAATAGTTTAACTACTTACTATTCTCTAATTGCAAATTTCAATTCATGTCGATTGTAAATCTGCAATCGCTTTCGCCCATACGAAATCAATTTTTTTTGCTTCAATTCTCGAAGAACCAAACCCACAGCAGGTAAAGAACAGCCTAAAAGTGCTGCAATGTCTGCTTGTTGGAAAAAGGAACGCACCCAAAAGCCGTATTTCCCTACTTTTTCGCCTTTTTCCATCGCCAAATCCAAGAGAAATGTAATGATTCGAGTGCGAGTATCTTGGTGACTATATCCCTCCAATCTTTTTTGTGCTTCTCGAAAACGTTTGCCCACCAGTTGAAGTACCTGCATCTGAACCATCCAGTTTTGTTGCATTAAACTTTGCATGGCACTTGCCGAAATTTCATAGTATTCCATGTCTTCCATTGTTTCTGCAAAAGTTGGCATTGAAGGAGTTCCCATCAGTGCTATTTCTCCAAATAGTTCTCCTTCCCAAGCAATGTGGTGAATATAGGTTTTTGTGGATAAAACAGTGTTGTCTTTCTCTAATTTCGTTGATTGTTCTACTCCAATTTTTATCCGTCCTTTTTTGACCAAATAAACAGAATCCGTTTGTTGAAAAGGTTCATAAATTCTTGTTCCTCTTTTGGCGAATTTGAGTTGATAAGGCTTTTGTTGTAGGCTGTATGGAAAAAACTTCAATAGGCGTTCGAAGGTGATTCCAGTGATGGATAAAGTGTTGATATTCTGAATCATTGTTTTTGTATTTTTGAATTGAAGGGAATAGAGTAGAAAGGCTGCTCAATTGGAGTTTTGAACAGCCTGTTGACTTTCAATGGCTTTAGTAATGTGTGTGTTGGTGAAAATAAGAGTTCTGACTAATTACTGAGTTTTAACCAATTTTACTGTTTTTAGACCAAAAGGAGTTTCCAAAACAGCATAGTAAATTCCAGCAGGCATTCGAGCAGCGCAAGCTTCAAAGGTAACTCTATATTCCCCTGCTTTTTGTGATTTGGTTTGAATCAAGGATTGCACTCGTCTGCCTGTTTTGTCCACGATATAAAGAGAAACTTTTGTGTCTTCTGGGAGTTCGTAGGCAATGTGGGTGTAGTCGGTGATGGGATTGGGGTGAATGAGCAGTTCAATTTCTTTGCCCACGGGAGGTTGAGGTTGTCTATCATCTCCTCTCTTTCCAGGGCTATTATCTGCTTCTTGACATTCTTCAATTTCTACTGTCAAAACTGCTCCCATTTCAACAAGCGTTCCTGGTTTGATGTCTATGGTATGCCCTGCCTTCAATTCGACTTCATCTCCCACTCCAATGACTACGTTTCCAGTACCATCCAAGTTTCCTACAAAAATCTCTCCTCCTGCCCAAGTTAATAGTGGCAAATCACTGGTATTACTGTATTCTACCACAATTCCATCAGGGCAGATTTCTTGGTTTTCTACCACGAAATCCTCTGATTCTCCACCCAAAGGAGTAGGGATTCCCTGATTGTCTATCAACTCTGAGCCAATCATTTCTACACCAAAGCTCAACAAATCATCTGTAGGCAACACATCGTCCACCATAATGGTTAACATGCCAAACTCGCCCGAACCTATTCGATTTTGGTGGTCAATACCTGTAATCGCAACATCTATACGTTTGGCATTGGGGCGGTGTTTGACAATGTACGTCATGTCATTGTTGGGTGTTCCCATCCATGAATTGGTGAAATCGACCAATACATCGTTGACCGTAATACCAGTGTATTTGATTTGAAAAGCGAAACCATAGACTGCAAGGGGCTGGTTGTTGTTTTTTTGCAAGTGCATCCCTATCCGAATAGGTGTTCCTTCTGGCTTGAAAGCAGCGTTTTCACTTTCCAATACAGGCAATACCACTATGTCGCTGTTGGGGTCGTTTTCTGAATCGGTATTGTTGGGATTTCCATGCGTTTTGCCATAGTTTAGTTGAATTGCTTGCGGGTCATTCAAATCAATTATTCCATTTCCATCTCCATCTATGTGTTTGTAATTCACACCATCGGGTTGTAGGTCTGACCATTCTTCACAGGGCTGTCCCTCCCATTCAAATGAAGCATTCGGACGCAAAGAACCTGTGGCATCGTGTGCCAATCCCAAAGGCAATAAATCCAAGTTGTTTACTATGCCATCGTAGTTGAAATCGCCCGGCCAAACACATTCATCATCTATCAATACCTCTATGGAGTCTATAGCAGTATTGATACAAGCGTCTGTAACAGAGAGGCTATATATGCCAGACTCTGATACTTCAATGCTTTGGGTGTTTCCCATAGCTACGCCACCTTTGTCCCAAAAATACCATTCCATATTGGCTAAGTTGGCTGTTAAGGTAGTGATGCCGCCTTCTTCGCAAATCGTTTTATCTGGTCCAAGGTCTAATTCATTGGCATTGGGAGTGATGGTAATGGTTTCTGTATAGCTGTCTTCGCAATCTCCTGAGAAGGCGATTAAGCGGATTTCATAAGTGCCTGATTCTGGGAAGTTATAGGTCAAGTCGGTTTGAGTGGACACACTTATATTGTCAATGAACCATTCGTAAGAGGTGGCGTTTTGGGAAGTGTTGGTGAAGGTTAGGGATTCGGAGGCGCATGTTGAGGAGGGGGAGGTGAAGGAAGGAATTGCAGTACAGGTCAAATCAATAGTAATTTCCTGACAATTTTCCACTGTTTCACAATTATTTGCTACAGTCAAACAAACATTGTAAACTCCTTCTTCTGAATAGGTATGAAGGGGAGCGTAATTCGTACTGGTATTACCATCTCCAAAATCCCATGAATAACTGGTGGTAATGCCTTCTAAGGCATGGAATCGAACCTCTAATTGGTTCAAATCAACTGTAAAATCAGCAGATAATTTTCGATAAAAATGGCTTATATTATGACTTGCTGCTACCCACAAATCTTGATTGGCATCAATCTCTATGTCCTCAATGCTATTATTGGTGGGATAAAAATGATGTTCCCATTCTGTTCCGTCAAATCTATACAATCCATTTAGGTGAGCAGCAATCCATACTTGACCTACCTCGTTTATTTCCACATCATAGATGTAATCATTCGTAAGATTTGAATTATCCGTAGTATAACTTATCACTTCATCAGTAATTATATTAAGTTTAAACACACCATCTGTTGTACCTAGCCAAACTTCATCGTTATTCGCTATTGCTATTGAAGTAATAGAAGAAGGCAAATTATTTACATCATAACTTTGCCAAGTATTTCCGTTGTATTTAGAAATTTGATTGGAGGTGTGTCCCCAAATATTTCCAAAAGCATCTAAAGTCAAATTTGCCAGATTAGGCAAACTTGTCCAATTTGTACCATCATATTTCGCCAATCCCACTGAGGAATTTACCCAAATATTTCCCGCTTTATCGGCTAAAAGACTACCATTCCATGTACTACTAACAGGAGCATTGGAACTATCATAAATTGTCCAATCAGTACCATTAAATCGAAGAACCCCTACTCCAAAAGCAGTCATCCATACATCTCCATTAGTAGCCACATTAATATGTTCAATTCTACTAGTCGTTGGGAGATTGGAGTTATCAGGAGTATAGACTTTCCATTCAAAACCATCAAACATTCTAACCGAACTGTAATTCACAAAATTTGTACTGGATGTAGTTGCCCAAAT
>JBMYXW010000025.1:0-12599 GCA_049608825.1 Chitinophagales bacterium | reverse complement strand
GTAACAACAAACTTATTCAATCATTGCTGCTTTCAGAAACGGAGGAAGTCTATGCTACTATCAAAAATCATTGTGAGTATTTTTCTTTTGAAGACATGATTGAAGCCTTCGAATTGGCGATTCCTTCTAAAGAACAAAAAATAAATGGGGCGGTTTATACTCCCGAAATCATCAAAGATTTTATTGTAGAAAAGGGCTTAAAAAAACTGCAAAAACCTATCAATGAAATCATTGCAGGAGATATCGCTTGTGGATGTGGAGCTTTTTTGTTTACCCTCGCCAATCTGATTCACGACAAAACAGAAAAAAGTTATCGGGAAATTTATAAAGAGCAATTATTCGGTTTAGATATCAGCGAAAGCAGTATTGAGAGAGCCAAAATATTGTTGTCCCTTTTAGCAATTGAAAATGGAGAAGATGAAATAGATTTTGACTTCAACCTTTTTACTGCAAATGCTTTAGCGTTTGATTGGAAACAGGTAACAAAGATTGAAGAAAACAAAGGTTTTGATTTGATTGTAGGAAATCCTCCCTATGTACGTACAAAAAATATGGATGTTGAGACCAAAAAACTACTCAAAAAATGGCAAGTAACCAAGTCGGGCAACCCAGATTTATACATTCCTTTCTTTGAAATCGGCATCAAAAATCTCAATGAAAAAGGAGTTTTGGGCTATATCACCGTCAATTCTTTTTATCGAAGCGTCAATGCGAGGTCGCTTAGAACGTATTGGCAATTCAAAAATTTGGGGGCAGAAATCATTGATTTTGGAGATGAAAAAATATTTGGTAGGAAGTCGGCTTATACTTGTATCTGCTTTTTGTCCAAGAACAAATCAGAAACACTCTCTTTTACTAAATCAAACTTGAACACATTAAAAAGCATTGAAAAAAAGGACTTTACACCCATTGCCTACAAAAGCCTGAACGCTCACAGAGGTTGGTTACTGAACAATTCAAAAGCCATTGACAACATCCAAAAAATTGAAGCCAAAGGTGCTTCTTTGGGTTCTCTTTATACGATTAAAAACGGCATTGCGACCTTGAGCAATGATGTTTACATTTTTAAGCCATTGGAGGAAACAGACCAATATTATCGTTTTGAAAAAGATGGAAAGACCTACCAAATAGAAAAAGGCATTTGCAGAGACATCATCAAGCCCAATATTTTGAAGACCGAAAGTGAAATTCCATCTATTAAAGAAAAATTGATTTACCCCTATACCAATGGAGTTTCTCCTTATGCAGTGATGAAAGAAGATGCTCTTCAATCGAATTTCCCCTCTACTTATCAGTATTTATCCAATTATCGTGAGCGGCTCGACAAAAGGGACAAAGGAAAAGGAGACTATGGTGCTTGGTATGCCTTTGGGAGGACTCAAGCCTTGAATGACAAAGGATTGAAGTTGTTATTTCCATACATGGCAAAGCAACCTTATTTTGTTTACACCAACCAAAAAGACCTTTTGATTTATTGCGGTTACGCCATTTTTGCAGATACGGAAAGAGAATTATTGGTCTTGAAAAGATTATTAGAGTCGAAAGTTTTTGATTACTACATGAAAAACACGAGCAAACCTTATTCGGGTGGTTATGTATCGTATGCCAAGAATTATGTGAAAAATTTTGGGGTTTGTGAATTGGAGGAGGAAGAAAAGGAGTTTTTATTGAATACCCAATCCCAAAAGGAAACAGATATTTTTTGGATAGACAAATATGAACTAACCTTTTAGCAAAAAGACTCCACTAACCTAAGTCAATGGAGTCTTTTATTGGGTTGAAAAACACTGTTCTCAGTGAGTTTCTTATTGTATCAATCCCACTTCAAATCATCTTCATCCGCTTCTACTTCGTTGTCATCATTTTCATGCGAATCTATTTCGTCTGCTACCTCTTCTTCCGAAGTTGTTTCTTCCTCTGGATTCTCATTATAACCATCGTTATTATTTCCTCCATTGTAATTAGATTCGTACTTATCTGCCTTGTGATCGTATTCGTCAAAATCATACTCAGGCAACAATTCTGTCTTTACATGGTCCACTGTATCTTGCAATCCCTCGATAAACTTGTGAAAGTCCTCCTTGTAGAGATGCAATTTATGACGCTCATATCCATCATCATCATAGCGTTTTTTGCTTTCGGTGATGGTAATATAATAGTCATTAGACCTCGTTGTACGAACATCAAAAAAATAGGTTCGTCTTCTACCCGCACGAACTTTTTTGGAAAATACTCCATCTCGATTGAATCTGTTCTCCACTTTCAACACATTTTAATTAAATAAATAAAAACATCCAATAGACGTTTTCTTAAAACAAATACAAAACTATACGATTATTTCATAAAAAAAAATGTTATAAAGTCATTTTTTTCTCTTCCAATCTTTGTTTTTCATATAAATCGAAATAATAGCCTCTTGCTGACATCAAGCTTTCGTGTGTACCGACCTCTACAATACGCCCTTGCTCCAATACTACAATTTTGTCAAAATTCATCAACGAAAAAATGCGGTGGGTAATGATAATCGCTGTTTTATCAGACAAATAATTATTCAAGTTATTGATAATAGTATGCTCTGTATTGGCATCCACAGCCGACAAACAATCATCAAAAATCAACAATTGTGGGTCTTTGATGATGGCTCTTGCTAGTGAAATTCGCTGTTTTTGTCCACCCGAAAGCGTAACCCCACGTTCTCCAACAAGGGTTAAAAATTTTTCGGGTAAATCGTCAATTTCCTTCAAAATCACCGCTTGATGCACTGCTTGCCTCACTTCTTCGGTCGTTGCCTCCTCTTTTCCAAAAGCAATATTGTCTCGAATTGTATCCGAAAACAAGAATACATCCTGTGGCACATAACCGATTTGCGCCCGCAAAGCACTCAAATTCAGGTCTCGCACATCTACATCGTCCATCAATATTTGTCCTTCCGTTGAATCATATTTCCGCACCAACAATTCTGCAATTGTACTTTTACCCGAACCCGTCCGACCAATCAAAGCCATTTTTTCACCAGATTTCAATTCAAAAGACACTTCTTTGAGGGCTTCAATTCCTGTATCGGGATAGGTAAAACTCACCTTGTCCATCGCCACTTTTCCTTTCAATGTCAAAGCGTCATTGTTGGGCGAAGCAACTTCTGGCTCAGACTTCAAGAACTCATTGATGCGCTCTTGTGAGGCCTCTGCACGTTGAATAATTGAAGCGACCCAACCGATTGACATAACGGGCCAAGTCAGCATATTGATGTAAATCACAAATTCTGCAATATTGCCCGAAGTCAAATAACCATTGATAACCTGCTGTCCTCCAATGTAGATGGTGATAATAATACTCGCCCCTACCAAGACCATCATCAAAGGGAAAAATAGAGCTTGAACGGTTGCCAATCTCAATGACTTTTGTTTGTAGGATTCGCTTTCTTTGTCAAAATAAGTATCAGTTGCTTTTTCCTGTGTATAAGCCTTCAATACCCGAATTCCTGAATAAGATTCTTGTGCGATGCTCGTCAAATTCGACAATTGCCGTTGAATCTCCTCACTCCTGCGATTGATGACATTGTTTACATAATAAATCGACACCGACAAAATCGGCAGAGGAATCAGTGCATACAAAGTTAGTTCCACATTCACCTGCAACATCGTCGATACCACAATCACTATCAAAACCGTCAAATTGACGCTGTACATCAAGGCAGGTCCCAAATACATTCGTACCCTCGACACATCTTCCGTAATGCGAGACATCATATCCCCCGTTCGGTGACGTTTATAAAAAGCAGTGGTCAGTTTTTGGTAATGTTCGTAAATTTCATTGCGGAAGTCATACTCAATCAGTCTCGACATCACAATCATCGTCTGTCGCATGAAAAACATAAATATGCCCTTCATAATCGCCAATGCTACAACTGCCAATCCAAAGAATATCACCGCACTGCTAAAGACTCCATAAAACGAAGACTGCAATTCAAAACCACTGTATAAGTGATAGTATTCGATGTTTTCTTTCACCAAATTGAAGGCATGACGAATCACCTGTGGCGGCAATACACCAAAAACATTGGAGAGTGTCACAAACAAAATGCCCAAGAGCAATCGCCAACGGTATTTGTAAAAGTATTTATTGAGGTGTAAGAGGTTTTTCATTTTTATTGTTTTATTGTCGTATTGCTTTATTGTTACATTGCTGCATTGTTTTTCTTTGTTTCATATAACTGTTCAGCAATATAGCCATATAACAATACAACCATTCAGCAATATAGCCATACAACAATTTAACCATTCAGCCTTTTCTCCAAAATAATTCGATGCTGGTCCAATGATTTTCGTGGGTCAAAATCTACAATCTTAAAGCCCCCATTGAGACTAAAAACCAACATTCCTTTGAATTCATTGCGGGTTTTGAAGCGCACAGATTGATAACCCTTCAACAACGCCCATTGTTCAAACCGAGCCGCCAATAGACTCGCAATTCCTTTTCGTCGATGTGCTGGCAAAACACCTCCCATCCAGCTATAGAAAGAACCATCTTGCTCCCGTTCATAGCCGACTTTGAAGCCTACGATTTCGCCCTCTATTTCTGCAATCAATATTAAATGTGGCGTACCTTCCAATCGCTTGACATATTCGGCAGTCATGTAGGATTTTCCAAATTCGGGAATTTGGTGTGTCACCGTTGTTGCCTCCAAAATAGAGCCTTTTCTTATGGTAATCTGTGTTTTTGACATGGCTTTTGTTTATTTCTTTTTTGAGTTTGAAAAGATAAAGGTACGGATTGACTTTGGAAATCGCCTCAACCTATTGCAAATGTCTTTTTACACCAGATAGTTTTGTTTGTTTCCTGTCTTTTCTCAAACTATTTAATGACCTCGCCTATTTTTCAAAACAAGCAACTAAAATCATTAAACAACCGTTGAATACAAAAATCATTGACTATGAAAGCCAAAACTTGTTACTTCGTCTTTTTGTTTTTATTTTCCTTCAATTTAGTCTTCGCTCAAACCAGTGGAATTTTATTATCTGCGTCTATTGAACACCGAGACCTTCCTTACTTCAATGAAACCAATTATGTAGATGCTTATACTTTCGATGTGGGGATGGACAAGTGTTTGGGCGGCAATTTTGTACTCTATACAGGTTTTCGATATACCAAAAATAAAGGAGAACATGCTTGTAATGAATGTGGTGTCTATCGTTATCTAAGTAGAGAAATGTTTCTTAAAATACCTCATAGGATAAAAACTTTTTATTGGTATGAGTATTTATCAGAGGATATTGGTGTTCCTATCAGTTTAAAATTTTATTTTCCTTCCCATAGTAGGCTTCAATTTTTTGGCGAATTAGGAACTATGGTAAATTTGTTCAAATATACTGCTTGGGAAGGGGAATATTGGAAAAAAGATGATTTTGCCAAAACAGTAGAATTAGGTCCCTTTGAAGCCAAAGACGAATACACAAAAGTTGGTGTGGTTGATATAACAGGCATCGCAGCAATTGGAGCAGAATTGGATGTGGCAGATAGGTGGGCGATGGTTTTGAAGCCTTTTGTACAATACAAAGGTTATTGGACTTTGGGCGGAATGTTGGGAGCGAAACGTTTGTTTTAATACAAAGTAGGATGGAATTTATTCCGTTCACCAACAGACATTTCCTATATTCGCCCTTCTTTTTCCAAAAAACAGGGTATGACCGAATTTCTTCAACAAGCATACAACACACTTCTTTCTTATTCATGGATTGATTGGGGCGCACTCATCAGCGGCATTCTCTATGTCACCTTAGCTGCCAAAGAAAATGTATGGTGTTGGCTGTTTGGATTGGTGAATGTGGGATTATTTTTTGTGATAGCCTTCAATGCTCAAATGTATTCCGATGTTGGTTTGCAGGTCATTTATTTTGGGCTGACAATTTACGGTTGGTGGAAGTGGGTGTATGGCAGTAAAAATAAACTTCAAAACGCCTTGAAAATCACCACAACTTCTGTCAAACTGTGGTCAATTTTGATTTTTTTCACCCTATTTTCCACCACCATATTCTACTTTCTACTCAGCAATTTCACCAATACCGATGTCGCCTTTTGGGATGCCTTAACGACTGCCCTTAGCCTCACCGCTACTTGGATGACTGCCCGCAAAAAGCTGGAAAACTGGTTGGTATGGATAATCGCTGACCCAATTTACGTGGGTTTACTGTACTACAAAGGTTGGCATTTGTCAAGTTTGTTGTTTGGGATTTATACGGTCATTGCAGTATTTGGCTATTTTGAGTGGAAGCGAAAGATGCAGCATTTGGATTGAAGGGAGAGAAGAAAAAATAAAATATTTTGTTTTTTTGAAAAAAAAGTAGTAATTTTATAACATAAAGAGGTTGCTCTTACGAGCAAGCATCTAGCGTAGGCAGAATTTCGATTCTGCCTACTTTCAATTTACCCCTCCCCTACTTTTAATTTCCTCCTCTTTTCCAAAAACTTCATACCAAACATCTTTTCATTCTCAATTTTCACCAAACCAATGTATCTTTGCAGTCTTTAAAAGCCAAATGGAACAATACAACCTACATTTCGCATTTCTAAACATAAAGCTTTGATAAACAAAAATTTATATTTTGAAATTTCAATATTTCAACAATCCAACTGATTGTTTATCTGCGACATCTGAAATATCTGCGAAATCTGTGATACAAACCATTTGATACTTTCTTTGTTTGACTTACAAAATGTCGAAACATGAACAAGCAATTTAAATATTTCCTTCTATTATTGGTCATTGGCGTACTTCTATTTGTAGGAATGGACGAAGCTTCGGCTCAGTGTGCCATGTGCAAAGGTGTGGGTGTGAGCAATTTAGAAGATGGCGGAAATGCAGGAATCGGACTAAATACAGGCATTATCTACCTTTTTATGACCCCTTATTGTATCGTGATGGTTTTGGGCGGTTATTGGTGGTGGAACAATCGTAGGATTGAGCAAGAACAAGTTTTTGAGTAATTTCACTTCCGATACTGAAATCCCAACAACAACATCGTACTCAACAACAACAATCCACATGCCTGATGTGCTACACCCAAAGTGACAGGCACACTTCCCTCCGAATTAAGTAGAGTAAAAATCCCCAACAAAACTTGTGTAATCAACACAAACGGCAAGGCCAAATTCACCTGTCTGAAAAAAGGATGATTTTCACCCAAACGTTTGGCGAAGTGTCCGTAGGCGAGAATCAATACAACCAAAAGATAGGCAATACTTCGATGTGTGAATTGAATTGTGGGAATGTGTTCGGTAAAGTTGAGCCAAAAAGGTTGTAGTTCAAATAAATTCTGTGGAACATAAGCTCCGTTCATATCGGGAAAAGTTGGGTAATGTGAGGCAGCTTTGAGTCCAGACATAAATCCTCCAAACATGATTTGCAGCACCAAAATACCGACCAATATCCACGCAAATTGCCGCATTTTGGGGTCGTAAATTTTGGATTCGGGTTTGACCACCAAATCCGACACATACCACAATACATAGGCAAACAGAAAAATTGCCAATAGCAAGTGAGCCGTCAATCGGTAATGACTCACTTCGGGGCGGTCGACCAAGCCACTTTTGACCATAAACCACCCCAATAAGCCCTGAGCAATATAGAGCAACAGCAGCAACGAAAACCTACCAATATGCTTTTTGTCCAGTTTCTTCTTCGCCAAAAAATAGACAAAGATTCCAAACAAAAACAAAAAGCCCCATCTCCCCCAAGTTCGATGCAGCCATTCCCAAAAGAAAATATTCTTAAATTCGGAAAGACTCATTCCTTTATTAATCTCCTTGTACTCAGGCGATTGCTGATACCCTTCAAACTCCACCTCCCACGCTTCCTGCGTCAAAGGCGGAATACTCCCTGTCACCACTTTCCAGTCGGTCATTGAAAGTCCCGACTCTGTAAGCCTTGTGATGCCTCCAACAATTACTTGAAAATAGATAATCGCCAAGGCAATTATCAAGAGTTTCACCAATAGATTTTTATCCGTCGAATTCATTTGGTTCAGTGTTTTGCTGCAAAGGTACAACACAGAACAGGCAAGACGGTTGAAGGAATCCAAAAGAAAAAGGTCGGAATCAAAATATTTTGATTCCGACCTTTTTCTTTTGGATGTGGGAAGCGAGAATAGAGAGGTGAGATAATTTTTATGTAAATCAGAAATGTCAAAAACATCTCTTACTTAAACACAATTATCAACACAAACACAATCCATGCGCTTACAAAGTACTGTTTGAATTTGTATTTGTACTTTGAATTTGAGGTTCTATCAGTCTCTTGACCCCATAAAAATCATAATAAAATACGCCAACTGTCCCAAAGAAGCCAATGCTGCTACAAAGTAAGTCATTGCAGCCCACCACAAAGCATTTTTCGCTTTTTCATGCTGCATACTTGTAGTGACATTTGCGCCATTGAGCCAAGCCAAAGCACGGTTACTTGCATCAAATTCAACAGGTAAGGTGACAATGCTGAACAGAGTCGTAAAAGCAAACATCATAATTCCGATAAGTAACAACCAAGTCTGCCCCATCGACATCAAGAAGATACCTCCCAACAATACCCATTGCATCCAGCTAGCACTGATTTGGACAATAGGCACTAGTTGTGAACGCATAGTCAGCCAAGAATAAGATTGAGCATGTTGAATAGCATGTCCACATTCGTGTGCGGCAACAGCTGCTGCTGCCACATTGTATTGATTGTAAACGGCTTCACTAAGATTCACCGTTTTGTTTGCAGGATTGTAGTGGTCGGTCAATTGACCACCTACCGACATTACTTGAACATCGTAAATACCATTATCTTGCAGCATTTTTTCAGCTATTTCTTTTCCATTCATTGCCATAGGAAGCTCCGAATATTCCTTAAAACGCCTTTTGAGCATATAGCCAACAAACATGCTTGCCCCCATTGCTGCGAAGGTGATAATCATATAAATCGGGTCAAAATACATATTTTTTTATTTTTTGTTTTTGAAAAATTACTTGTTATTTGCACCGATACAACGCAAAAAACAGCGATTTTGTTCCCTTGAAGATTTGGGAATGAATGAAAATGAAAAAAACCAATTTAGACTTTTGTAGTTTTCTTTAGAAATTCTCCATCCTAATGAGAATCAACATCCTTCAATAAATAAACTACAAAAGTCTTCGTGCCTAATTAGGTAGTTTGAAGGTGAATTCCTCTCACATTTTCACCCACTTCTGCTCACTTCTACTTGATTCCACTACTTTTTCAATAAACAACATTCCCCTCACGCCATCTTGTACAGTCGGAAAATCTTGAAAAATCGCATCAGGTTCTTCTCCCTTCAATCTCGCCTGAATGCACTTCGCTACATTTCGGTAGATATTGGCAAATGCTTCAAGGTAACCTTCGGGATGTCCCGCAGGGATTCGGGCATTTCCAGCAGCTTGTGGAGAAAGGTAGCTATTGCCTGTTTTGTAGATTTGTTTGGGTGCATCCAACCATTTGACAGTGAGTATATTCGGTTCAGATTGCAGCCACTCCAATCCACCTTTTTCACCGTAAACTCGAATCTTCAACTCATTTTCCTCCCCTGCCGAAATTTGGCTTGCATAAACAATGCCTTTTGCGCCATTGTCAAATCGCACCAATACGCTGCCATCGTCGTCCAACAATCGTCCATCTACAAAAATGCTCAAATCGGCACACAGTTCAGTGATTTGCAGTCCAGTGATGTATTCCGTCAAATTTTCGGCATGACTGCCAATATCTCCAAAACAGCCACTTGCGCCTGAACGTTTGGGGTCGGTTCGCCAAGCAGCTTGCTTTTGATTGGTACTTTCTAAGAATGTGCTCAACCAACCTTGTGGATATTCCGCCACCACTTTTCGGGTTTTTCCAAATGCCCCACTCTTGACCATTTCCCTCGCTTGTTTCACCATCGGATAGCCCGTATAATTGTGGGTCAAGGCGAAAATCAAACCTGTTTCTTCCACCAATCGCTCCAAATCTTGTGCTTCCTCCAAATTGAACGCCAAAGGTTTGTCACAAATTACATGAAAACCATTTTCCAAAGCCATTTTTGCAGGGGCATAGTGAAGATGATTGGGCGTAACGATGGACACAAAATCCATTCGTTCACCTTCGGGCAGTTCTTTTTCCTTCCATATCATTTCCTCAAAATTGGCGTAAACTCTATCAGTAGGTAAATACAATTTTTCTCCCGACTGCTTCGACCTTTTGGCACTGCTGCTAAATGCTCCACAAACCAATTCAATTTGTCCGTCTATTCGGGCTGCAATTCGATGCACCTCCCCAATGAAAGCACCAATTCCACCGCCCACCATTCCCATGCGAATTTTTCTATTTGTGTTCAAGTTTTTGTGTATTTATATTGGTAATTGTGTTTAGTTATAGCAAATCCCTTTCAATATTGATTCTCAATCAATAATATAAAAATCACACACAAACAGTAACTGTTTTTACATAAAAAAAAATCACGCAACTTACATTTACCAGATAAGAAATCAACTTCTGCGTATAAGCACGTTGAGGATTGTTGTAAATCTCATCCGCAATGCCCATTTATAGTCTCCTTTGCTTTAAATTTTTCAGATGCTTCAATTGCTTCTGTTAAAAATCTTTCGTCAGAGTAAAAAGAAAAATCATCCGTTTTTGAGGCTTTTGTATTGTATTTATTTTGAGGCTCAAAAAGGGTCATTTGATTTATTGAACCATTCGTTTTCTTGGCTTTTCCATTTACGAAATCTCCCATTTTCTCTAAGCCAGAAAAAAATCTTTTAAAGATATTTTCTATTGCTTCTGAACTGTTATCAACCCCAATCCATTTTCTATTTAATTGATTGGCTACATCTAAGGTTGTTCCAGAACCAGCAAAACAATCCAAGACAAAATCCCCTTCATTTGAAGAAGCATTAATTATTCGTTCTATTAAAAAAGGATTTTTCTCTGTTGGATATCCAGTAATCTTAATATTTTGATTTACAGAATCTTGTGTATCTAACCATATATCTTGAACCGCCACACCTTTGTCTTTATCGAAATAGACTTTTCTTCTTGGGTTTCCTGTTGCTGACCAATAAATATCTCCGTTAGCATCGAATGCATCTAATTTTTTTGGAGTGTATTGCCAATGTTTACCTATTGGAGGCATTTTTCCACGCCAAGGTTTACCCGTTTCTCCATTTCTTATTCCTGGTGCATGAACGGGTACTTTCTTATATCTTTTTCCTGTTTTTTCGTCAATACAGGGGTATTCTTTTTTCATTTTTTCTTCTGACCACGGAAATGTAGCCCGATGCCAAGTGTATTTATCAGATTTAGAATAGAAAATAATGTAGTCAGAAATATTTCCATAGGTGTTTTTAGTGTAATTCTTGTTGCTACATTTTCTTCGAGTGATAAAACCTCTAAAATTTTTTGCACCAAAAACTTCATCTAATATCAATTTACTTTCAAAAATCATATTGTTATCCAAATGGACATAGATAGAACCATCATCAGATAATAATTCTCTCAATAAGATCAATCTTCTTCTTAGAAATTCAATGAAATGACTACCTACCAAATCATCCTTATAAGAGCTTTTCTGATTTCTTGAATAAAAAACACTATTTGTTCCATAAGGAGGGTCAATATAAATTAGCTTAACTTTTCCCTTCAACTTAGTATTCTGAATCAAATGTTTTAGTACATCTAAGTTGTCTCCATAAAAAAGTTTATTGTCAGGGTTGTTTTCAAATACCTCTGTATATTTTTCTTTGGGCTTATCTGTAATTAATTCCTTTTTAGGAGTCTTTCCTTTGTAAGAAATCTTGTAATCAAAACTTGTATCAAAAATTTCATCTGAAATGATTGATGTTTTGTCTTCCCATTTATTTTTAGTTATTCCCGTAGCCATTGTGTTAAGATTTTAACCATTCCATTGTAATTCGTTCCATAATCATTCGCAAAGTCACTACCATAATATCATCCGAACTGTCTTCAATATAGGCATAATCATTCCACATAGAACCTAAAAGCAATCCTGGTCCATCGTTGACAAATATGATTTTTGTTCGTAAGTCTTTGTCTTTTGCATACCCCAACAATTCATTTACTGCATTTCTATATCCTCCCGTTCTATCGTCCTCTTGTGCGCCTCCTCTGTCTCCGTCATACCTTGCAAAACCAATTGCCAGTATATCGTTACCTTCTTTTATCATAAAATCTACAGGTCTGTCAGGTTTAGGATAGTCTTCAAAAACTTCTCCCAATCGAATATCTCTACCTGCTCTTTCAGGTCCTGAAATGTCTAAATCGGGAAATTTACTTCGTAACAACTCAAACATTCTTTCGGTTAAATCATACCCTTTTTGTCCTCGACTTTTATATTCCCAAAGCAAAGCACACAGGGCTTCATCGGGCATCGGTCTTGAAAGGAATGCTCTTTGGGCTTCTACAATTGGTCTAAATTGTTTACCGAATTTCTTACAAATCCATTTTGCTTTAGTTTTCTTTTTTAGCATTTCAACAGGTGTACTTGGACTGACATATTTTGGCTATCGGTCTAAGGTTGGACAGGAATCGGATACCTTAAAGGTATCCGATTCCT
>JBMYXW010000024.1:0-12775 GCA_049608825.1 Chitinophagales bacterium | reverse complement strand
CCTACTCAAATTTTGCTTTACAATACGGTCGGACAAGTCGTTTTTTCGCAAACATTGGAAACTAATTCAAAAGGTGTAAATACATTTAATTTGGATATACAGTCACTATTGAGTGGTGTGTATTTATTGCAGATTAACAATGACGTGGAGCAGGTGAGTCGGAGATTAGTGAAGGAGTAGGCCTTACTAATAAATCTAATTTTTTTTTAGCAAAAATAAAAGTTTTATCATTCGCCAATGAAAGACCACTTACATCTCCATTTTATTGTCCTCATTTACGGTTTTACAGGCATTTTGGGTAAAATCATTACTCTTCCTTCTGCCGATTTGGTGTTTTACCGAATGTTGTTGGCTGCAATGGGCATGTTCGCCTTTGTGGTCTGGAAGAAAAAAGAAATGCGATTGTCAGGCAAAGTTTTGGCAAAAGTATTTGGGGTGGGAATTATTGTAGCCGTGCATTGGATTACCTTTTTTGGGGCTATCAAAGCCTCCAATGTTTCGGTAGCATTGGGTTGTATGGCAAGTGCGACCTTGTTTACCAGCTTTTTAGAACCCCTTTTTGATAAGGTGCGTATTGCATTGAGCGAAGTCGTTTTGGGCTTGGTAATTATTGTCGGTTTGTATGTCATTACACAGTTTGCATTAGACTATTGGGAAGGAATTATATTGGCACTGATTTCAGCTTTTTTGGCGGCTTTGTTTGGCGTGATGAACAAGCAGTTGGTACGCAAACACGATGCAAGTGTGGTTTCGATGTATGAAATGATTGCAGGATTTGGATTTATCGCCCTTTATTTTACCTTTACTCAAAGCATTAGTGTATTACCCCATGAAATTCCTGCAATGGATGGAATTTATTTATTAATATTGGCGTTGGTTTGTACAACTTATGCTTTCATTGCGATGAATTATTTGTTGGAAAGATTGTCGGCTTATACCTTGGCATTGGTCATCAATATGGAGCCTGTTTATGCGATTGTATTGGCTTATTGGATCTTTGGAGATTCAGAACAAATGCACATAGGTTTTTATATTGGAGCATTGATTATCATTGCTTCAATTGCAGTTTATCCGTTTTTGAAGAAGGGGAATAAAAGTTCCTCAAATACGTAAAGACGTTTTAATAAAACGTCTCTACAAAAAACCAAACACAATTACCAACCCAAATACAGTTATCAACTCAAATACAACCTCCAAAATATGAACAAAATATTCCTCATTTTCAAGCGTGAATACCTCACCAAAGTCCGCAAAAAATCCTTCATCATCACAACTTTGCTCGTTCCTTTGGGCATCATTGCGCTGTTTACCTTCCAAATAGGCATCATCTTGTGGAGTTCGGAAGATGCCCATATTTTGGTGAAAGATGAAAGCGATTTGTTCACCTTAGCCGATTCCCAATCGGGTATGATTCGCTTCAAAGAAGTGACAACGTCTTTGGAAGAATTGAAGGAAAGCTACAAAAAAGACGGTTACAGCGGCATTCTCTACATTCCCAAAATCAATATTGACAATCCCAATGGCGTAAAATACATTGCAGATAAATCTTTGGGTTTGAAAATCAAGGATTATGTCGAAGATGAACTGAGTGACCAATTGATAAAGAAGCGGTTGGAGCTGGAAGGCTTGGATAGTAAGACCTATACAAATATCCGAAAAATACGGGTAAGCGTGGGAGATCAAAGTGATACTGGCGAAAAAATGGCAAACTCTGGTATGGCGGCAGGTGTTGGTTTTGGGATGGGTTTCTTGATGTATATGGTCATTTTTATGTACGGAGCGATGATTATGCGGAGTGTCATGGAAGAAAAAACGAATCGAATTGTAGAGATTATTTTGTCATCCGTCAAGCCCTTTAAGTTGATGATGGGCAAGATTTTGGGCGTTGGCGCAGTCGGAATCACTCAGTATGCAATTTGGATTGTGCTGTTGGTGATTATCAATTTTGTGATGGCATTTTTAGTAGGAGATGCCATTAATCCGAATCAAGTTGGTGGAGCAAGTCCACAAGATATGGATGCGGCAATGGAAATGATTGAGACACTTCAAATGCAGTTTGCGAGTCTTCCATTGGGTTTGATTGTATTTGGATTTTTGTTTTACTTCATTACTGGCTACATTTTTTATGCTGCCTTGTATGCAGGTTTGGCTTCGGCTATCAACGATGAAAGTGATGCCCAAACATTGACTTTCCCTGTGGCAATTCCCATTATCATTTCGATTATTATTTTGACAGGAATGTTGGATGCGCCCAACAGTAGCATTGCCGTTTGGTCTTCAATTATTCCATTTTTTGCACCTGTGATTATGCCCGCACGTTTGGCATTTGGAATGCCTCCTGTTTGGCAATTGCTCCTTTCGATGGTATTGATGATTGCAGCAGCTATGTTTGCCGTATGGATTGCAGCCAAGATTTATAAGGTGGGTATTTTGATGCGTGGAAAGAAGGTGACATTTAGAGAAATCGGGAAATGGCTGACATATTCTTGATTTTTATAATTGAGTTTAGGTGTTTGTGTGTTTAAGTTGATAATTGTGTGTATGTGTTTGCGTGTAATGTGCTGATGAATTTGAAAAGAGAAACTTTGTCAACGGTCGCAGACCTTGACAACAGTTGAACGAAAAGAAAAAAGGCGAAATAGATTTATTCTATTTCGCCTTTTTCATTATCCTTCAAACCCAGTGTTGAGTTTGAAATTGTGTCTTGAATTTGAATTTTCTTTAATCCTCCTCATTCCCTTTATGAGCTGCAATCAATTCTGCTTGAATCTCACGAGGAACAGCCGCATATTCTGCAAATGCTTGCTTGTGTTTGGCTCGACCCTGAGAAAGTGAGCGCAAAGTTGAAGAATACTTGTAAAGCTCCATCAAAGGTACTTTTGCTTTGATAATTTGATAGTGTCCAGCTACTTCCATGCCCATAATCATTGCTCGACGAGTCTGCAAATCACCCATCACATCCCCCATTCCATCTTCAGTCACCATGACTTCTACATCATAAACAGGCTCCATCAATTGAGGTCTTGCATCCTGAAAACCACTTTTAAATGCCTGAGCAGCAGCTAACTTAAATGCCATATCATTGGAGTCAACAGGGTGCATTTTGCCGTCATAAACACTCACTCTTATGTCTCGCACATAAGAACCCGTCAAAGGGCCATCTTCCATCTTTTCCATAATACCTTTGGTGATGGCGTTCATATATTTGGCATCAATCGAACCACCAACAATACAGTTATTGAAAATCAATTGACCGCCCCAAGGAAGGTTTATTTCATCCGTATTTCGCACATTCAAGTCTTTTGGAGCAGGCATACCTTCATAATAAGGCTCAATCAGCATGTGTACTTCGCCAAACTGACCCGCACCCCCTGATTGTTTTTTGTGGCGATAAACCGAATTTGTTGATTTGGTAATGGTTTCTCTAAATTCAATTTTTGGTCGGATATAATCAAACGCCAATTTGCTGTTCAGTTCATTGATGCGCCATTTGGTCAATTGAAGGTGCAGTTCCCCTTGACCACTCACCAAGGTTTGCTTCAATTCTTTTGAGAAATCAACATGCAAAGTCGGGTCTTCTCCATGCAGCTGATTGAGAATCTGCGCCAATTTTTCCATATCGGCTTTGTTTTCTGCTTCAATCGCTACTCGAATACGGGGCGAAGGAAATACAATCGGCTCAATCACTGTATCATTGCCCTTAGGAGCCAAAGTCGTATTAGAACCTGTATTTTTTAATTTTACGGTCACTCCAATATCTCCCGCCTTCAATTCATTCAGATTAACCCTTTGTTTGCCATTTAGATTGTAGATTTGGTTCACTCTTTCGCTTGAACTATTGGCAGAGTTTATAAAGTCTGTGCCAGAGGTGAGTGTACCCGAATAGACTTTGAAAAAAGACAAATTACCCAAGTTTTGCTCATGTGCCGTTTTGTAAACAAATAAAACAGGATTGCCATTTGCATCACACTTCAATTCTTCCCCTTTCGTAGTTTTGATAGGAGGAACTTCATTTGGAGCAGGTCCATGATCGGCAATAAATCCTAAAACACGCCCACTTCCCATATTTTGTTTGGCAGAACAGCAGAAAAGCGGAAAAATATCTTGCTGAACAATCGCCGTTTTCAAACCTGCCGCCATTTCATTTTCGGTCAGCTCTCCTTGCTCAAAATACAATTCCATCAAGCTCTCATCATTAACGGCAATGGCTTCAATCAATTCATTGTGCAAATCTTCTGCTTTCCCCCTTACCTCATCTGGAATTTCCACCTTTTCGGGTTTTCCACCATCGTTAGGGAATAAATACATCACCATCTTCAATACATCCACAATACCATTGAAGTCATTTCCTGCATTGTATGGAAACTGAACGACAGTAACATTTGCTCCAAATCGAGATTTTGCTTGATCCACAGTATCGTCAAAATTCGCCTTGTCGTTATCTACTTGATTCACTACGAATACGGTAGGAGTTTGAAATTTTTGGACATATTCCCAAATAATCTCCGTACCTACTTCCACACCATTTTGAGCATTCAACACCATTACCCCCAAATCCGCCACACGCAAAGAAGCAATTACTTCTCCAATAAAATCATCAAAACCAGGTGTGTCAATGATATTAATTTTATCCTCTTTCCAATTGAGGTGCATCAAAGTTGCAAACACACTGTTGCCTCTCCTTTGTTCAATTTCGTGGTAATCAGAAACTGTATTCTTACTTTCTACAGTTCCACGTCGGGTCGTTTCCCCTGCTTCAAACAACATGGCTTCTGCTAAAGTGGTTTTACCAGAGCCTTGATGTCCGAGCAGGGTAACATTTTTAATATTGTTTGTGTCAAATGCTTTCATAATACGTATCTAAGATTTTTTTTAAATGAAAGTAAAACATTTTTAATTTCGATTTGGCTTGCTAAATGTATGAAAAATTCATAAGAAAACCTTAATAACCATTGCAAAAAATTCCTAATTAATGAATTCTAAAAAAAAGTTTACCTTTAAACATCTTTTAATTGGTGAAGTCCTATTGAAGGAAAAAAATATCCAATTCACATAAAATTATATTTACTTATGAAAACCAACACCCCTTACCTTCTATTTCCTATGAAATTTGTTGTTACCTGTTTAGTAGCCATTTTATTCGTCTTCAATGCCTGTGAAGTCGATGAACCTTCCTTAGATACTTGTTCGACCGATATTACCAATGCCGATATATCCAATACTCAATTTGATGCAGGTGCTGAATTGACAGGAGAAGTGAATTTTCGAGAGACGATTGGGTTAGACAATTTACAATTGCAGAGTATGATACAGTGGTATTTATCTGAAGATAGTAGCTTTGGAGGAGATACTCAATTAGTGGCTTTTTTGAACAGTAGTCAAACAACCAAAAACGGTGATAATGTAAGCCTCAGTTTTGACCAAATAGACATACCTGTAAACCAAGCAAGTGGAAATTATTTTATCATTGCCCGTTTGGACGGACAACCTTGTGGTAGTGGAGAGGTGTCTGACGATGATACAGAAGTTATTGCAGTTACTATAAACTAATTTTTTTTGGCTTTAAATATTTTTTTGGCAACTCAAAAAAATGCTTTATATTGATGCGATAACTTAAACCTAAGAATATGAACAACACGCTTCAATTAACAGCAATAACCCTACTTTTGAGTTTGGTCATTCACTTGACTACCAATGCTCAAACCAAAGAGAGCTACGCTCCAAAAACAAAAAACGAGGTCACAACCAAAACGGCTCAAACCATTTACAAAGTACAGGTAGGGGCTTATCGCTATCCTGAAAGAAACAACTTTGAGCCGTTTTATAAATTGGGTTCTGTTTATCGAGAAGAAACCAAAAGTGGACTTTGGAGAATCATCATTGGAGATTACAATACCAAAGAAGAGTCAAATAAGACCCTAAAAATGGTTCGAGCAGCAGGTTATAAGGACGCTTATACTTTTAAAGATAAAGTAGTTGTGCCTATGCGTCCCCGAAAACTGTTGAATCCTAAGACCCTTTATGCAGGAGAGTCTGCCGATTATTTAAAAAAATCACTCAACAAAAAAGCAGCCGAAGCGTATATAGTACAAGTAGCGGCATATACCAATGTCGATTTCACCAATTTTCTAGACATTTCAAGTGTAGGAGATATTTACCTCGAAAAATCTGAAACCTTAATCAAGGTAGCGATTGGAAAATACAAGAGTACTGCTGCTGCAAAACAAGCCTTAAAACGACTTCAATCATTGGGCTACTCCAAAGCCTTTATCCGAAAAGTAGATACTAATTTTGGAGATTGAAGCGTTTAGACGAACCATTTCAATCTTCAAACATCATTATATCAAATCCCTGTAAAACCAATAATATGAAATACTACACCTCTCCATTAAAAGCAATGTTGTCTATCATTCTCCTTATTCTTTGTGTGAGTGCCAATATATTAGCGCAAGATGCTGAAAATCCAGTGACAACTACAAGTACTGATGTAGAGATCAAAGTAGAAAAACGATATCAAATCCAATTGGCTGCCTACCAAAACCCTCAACTTATCAAGTTGGACAACTTCAAAAATATCGGTCATGGAATTATCATCGAAAACAACAACAACGGTATTCACCGAGTTTTGATAAAAAACTTGAAGGACGAAGCCACTGCAAAAACAGCTTTGGCAATCATTCAAGCCAAAGGTTACAAGGATGCTTTTTTTACAACTTACGAAACAAAAATAAAACCTCCTACTGCAACGACTACCACACCCCTTCCTACTACAACTACCCCGGAAATCCCAACGGTCGAGACTCCAATAGAACCTGTTTTTATGGGCGAATTGGACAAACCCAAAGACGAAGTATATTTGGTGGAGTTGGGAGCTTTTGAATCCGTCAATTTGTTACACAACACGGCTGCTATCCGAAGTATGGGAGAACTGTTTCGCCAAAAAGTACAAGGAGGAGAAATCATTTATATAGGAATATTTGAAGACTTGGCATTGGCAGAATTGACCCTCAAAAAAGCCCTTGCTCAAGGATACAACAGTGCAGGACTGAAAAAAGTAGAACGCTCTAAAATTCTCAATACCAATGGACAAAACGGATTTGTTCAAAATGTAGCAGATAGAAGAGACCTCAAGGACAGAAGAACAACTCCTACTACGACATCAACTACACCTGCTAAACCTGCTATTGTAGTCGCTAACACAAATCTGGTAAATCAAAGTTTTGAAAAAATGAATTTTCAAATTTTCAAGGTTGATGCTTATGACCCGACAAATACAACGAGTTTTATCAATACTATGTTGAAGGGCAAAGAAATGACTCCTTCTGTTTTGGCATTTTTTGATAAAAACACAGACAAAAGCCTTAACTATTACAGCATTGGTAGTTTTGACATTGCACCCAATTATACAGCTTATATGATACGAACAGGTAAAGGTTTGTTTCACAACGACAACAATATTTACCTCTACGTATATGACCAATTCAACAAAAAAATGGTGGGCAAAGAACTTATCAGCAGCGTATTGACTACAACGAATACGTACAGCAAAATCCAAACATGGATAACCGATGCCAACAAAGATGGAATCTTGGATTTGTTGATTTATCAAAAATACGAAACTACCACAGCTGACGGACAATATGCCAGCAAAAATGAACTAACTAGTAAAGTTTGGTCAGGAACGGCTTATTCGATTGCAGACATCAAGGATGCTGACAAATTAAAGGCGAAATTGGGAGTGAATTAGAACGAAAATTTTTGGATTGATAACTTCTTATCAATTCCTTCAAAATATTAAAAAAAGGTCTTGCAAATCATTGCAAGACCTTTTTTTTTGTCAAGATGACAGTTTTTTAAAGATGAATTCTGCCTTCAAAAAACGAAAACTCCTCAAAATCATTTATTTGTACAACAAAAGCTCACAGTAGAAGTCCTGTTGCTAATATTTTTCAAAAAAAAACGACTTTTTTTATTGAAAGAGTTAAAATCATTCAAAAAAATTAAAAAATTTTAATGAAAAATATTAAAAAAATTGTTTTTATTGTTGATTTTTCAAAAAAAATAGTCTTTATTTGCACTATCGTTAAAAACAACACTAATTTTTTAAAAAAATAAACAGTTCAAATCATGAAGAAAATTGAAGCAATTATTCGCTCTTCGAAGTTTGAAGATGTAAAAAAAGCACTCAGCGATATAAACGTAAACTTTTTCTCTTTTATGGAAGTGAAGGGGTTTGGGCGACAAAAACATGAGCAAGTCATGTATCGAGGAAGTGTCTATGATGTAGGTTACATTGCTCGTATGCAATTGGAGATTTTTGCGGTGGACGACAAGGCGGGAGAAATCGTGAATGCAATCTGTAGAGCAGCCAAAACAGGAGAAGTAGGCGACGGTAAAGTAATCGTAACCGATATCGAACGCATTGTACGAATTCGTACCAATGAAACAGGATCTGATGCGCTCTAAGCACAAATTCAAACTCAAAACTCAAGTGCAAATTCAATTAATACTATGTAAGCGAACAGCTTACGTTTTAATATTGCCTAATTGAATATTTTAGTTTGCCTTAGTAAGAGAGTGTATTGTGTTTGCTGATTTAATATTCTGAACAAACTGTTTTGTAAGTTTTGGTTAGGGGGAACAAACTAAAATTTATAAATATCACATAAACTTTAAAAAAATGAACGAAGCATTATTTGTAACAAACAATCTCTGGATGATGATTGCCACCGTGTTGGTATTCATCATGCACTTAGGCTTTTCTTGCTTAGAGGCAGGACTGGTTCGCTCCAAAAACGTGGTGAATATTCTGTTTAAGAACATCATGATTATTGCTATTGGTCTATTGACCTACACCTTAGTCGGATTCAATCTGATGTATCCTGGTGAAGCTTTTGCAGGAGGACTTTTTGGCTTTGCAGGCTTTGGCTTATCCGCTCCCGAAGGAGAAGCGATTGCCTATGCTGGTGGGGCTTACACCTATTGGACAGATTTTATTTTCCAAGCCATGTTTGCGGCTACGGCAGCTACGATTGTATCTGGCGCAGTGGCAGAACGCATCAAATTGGAAAGTTTTTTATTGTTCGCCATGATTTTTGTAGCCATTTCTTATCCCATCACAGGGATGTGGCATTGGGGTGGTGGATGGCTCAAAGACTTGGGTTTCTACGACTTTGCAGGTTCTACATTGGTACATGCTGTTGGAGGCTGGGGGGCTTTGGCAGCGATTGTAATTTTGGGAGCTCGCAAGGGAAAATACGTAGATGGAAAGATTCGCCCCATCCCTGGACACAGTATGCCTTTGGCTGCCATTGGTGTTTTCTTCTTGTGGTTTGGTTGGTTTGGCTTCAATGGTGGCTCTGTTTTGTCGGCTGACCCAAACGGCGTTTCATTGGTATTCGTGACCACTTCTATTGCAGCCGCAGCAGGGGCAGTCGGAGCTTTCTTTGTTTCTTTCTTGATGTTCAAAACCCACGACCTATCTATGATCTTGAATGGGGTTTTGGGTGGTTTGGTTGGAATCACCGCAGGGGCTGACTTGATGGGACCAACTTCTGCTTTGGTAATCGGATTGGTGGCAGGCAGTATCATTCCTATATCAGTTGTATTTTTCGACCGAATCAAAATCGACGACCCTGTAGGGGCAACTTCGGTGCATTTGGTCTGTGGTGTTTGGGGAACACTTGCCGTAGGTATCTTTGGTACAAAAGCGGGAATGGAACAGTTTCTCAATCAGTTGATTGGTACTCTTGCCGTAGGTGTATTCACCTTTATTTTTGCTTTTGGATTGATGTATGCCTTGAAAGTAACGGTTGGTATTAGAGTCACCGAACAGGAAGAAGAGGAAGGATTAGATATTGCAGAACATGGAATGTCTTCTTATACAGGCTTTGTAGGAGGCTAAGAAAACTCAAATTCAAGGCTCAAGTGCAAACTCAAAACTTGTCTTTGAATATACAAAAAAAAAAGGTGAATTGTTTGAGATAGTCAACAGGGGGATGTTTTCTATCCAAACTCTTCACCTCAGCGTTTACCTTGCTGAATTGCTAATGATGAACGAAGCATGCAATAATAAACTTCAAGCAAGGTAACAAAAAACATTTTATCATACAAATACTTAAATTTTGTTACCATGAGAATTTTACAATTTTTCTCTATTGGAATTCTATTGTCTTTACTTTCCTTCAATGCCAAGGCACAAGAAGAAAGCAAGCACAATTTTTCTTTGACAGGCTATGTGGATGCCTATTATCAATACAATCTTAACAAACCACTTTCTCGCTCCAATACAGGGCGCATCTTCGACCTCAATCACGACAATATTTCTTTGGGACTCGCCCAAACGATGTTTACTTACAGCAATGACAAGTCGGAAGCCGTCTTGGATTTGACCTTTGGACCCAATGCAGAGTTGGGGAATTTCGGCAATATCGGAACGGCTTTGGCTATCAAACAAGCATATTTAGCCTATAATATTTCGGATGCTGTCAAATTCACGATTGGGCAATACGGCACTCACATTGGTTACGAGCTGATTGATGCACCTGACAACTTCAATTACAGCCTTTCTTACCTTTTCGGCAATGGCCCTTTCTACCATACAGGTGCAAAAATTGACATTGCAGCAACGGATAAATTGGGTTTTATGGCAGGAATTGTGAATGGTTGGGATGCGCTTGCCGATTACAACGACAAAAAATCCATCACCCTTCAAGCAAGTCTTACGCCTTCTGACAATTTGGGTATTTACCTCAATTGGATTGGAGGCGATGAATATGGAGGAGGTTCTGCTTTTGGTGATATTGAAGGTTCTTTTACGAGTCTTTTTGACCTTACGACAAGCTATACAATTGAATTGGATACAACGGGAAAATCTTTGTTATTGGGACTGAATGCTGCTTTGGGTTCTTTCAGTTCGGGTAGTGAAGCAGACGGTGTTGTGTCTGCGAACCCTTATGATTCGGATGCAACTTGGGCTGGTGCGGCATTGTATATAAATTACCATTTTTCGGAAAATTCTGCTATAGGGCTTAGGGCAGAATACTTTGACGACCCTAACGGTGTGCGTTATTTTGGTCCTTTGTCTGTTTTTGGAATGACTTTGACAGGTGACTTCAAAGTAGCCGATGGTGCCCTTTCTTTCAAACCTGAAATACGCTTTGACAAGAGTAGTGACTCATTTTTTGAAGGAAAAGATGGTGGATTGGAGGATTCACAAATGACTGTGGGAGTTGGCTTTGTTTACAATTTTGGACACAATTTTAAATAGTTTAGATTTAGTATTAATGATTTTGATGAACGTAATAAGACTCCTTCAATACTTTGGTGTTGAGGGAGTTATTTTTTTACCATTTTTAAATTCAGAAAGACTTACAAAGTATTTTCAATTTGAATTTGCTTTAGACCAACTCATTCACAAACCACATCTCCAAATCCCCTTTTCCCTTTGCAAAAATTTCACCACGACTCTCAAAGTCAAAATTGGGCTTGTTCTTGATAAGTTGATAGGTAGTCTGACTGACATTGACCCGACCTGCTTCGCTGTTTGATTCCATTCTACTGGCGGTATTCACCGTATCGCCAAAGAGGTCATAAGCGAATTTTTTTTTGCCAACGACTCCTGCAACGACCGCACCAGAATGAATGCCGACTCTCATTTCCCATTGAATTTTGTGGGTTTTGTTTCGTTCCTTCAAGAAATCTATCATCTTGTGAGCAGCCTTTACGCATTGAAGGGCATGGTCTTTGTTTTCTTCAGGCAAACCACAGGCTGCCATATAAGCATCTCCAATCGTTTCGATTTTTTCAATTTGGAACTCGTCCATAATATCATCAAAATAACTAAAAATTTCATTCAGTTCTTTTATCAATACCGTTGCAGGAATCGTGGCTACTAGTTCGGTGAAGCCTTTGAAGTCTGTAAAAAGGATGCTCACATCCTTGTATTTTTTGGTAGTAGCTTTTCCCGTTTCTTTCAGTTCGTTTGCCACCTGAGCAGGAAGAATATTCAATAGAAGTCCATCTGCTTTTTCTCTTTCTATGCTGATTTCCTCTTTTTGTTTTTCGATGGCTCTGTTCTTGAGGAAAATGATGAAGACAATCAAGCCCAATAAAAACCCTAAGCCTGCAAAAAACTGTATTCTTTCGGCTTGTTTCTGCAATTCCAAATCATTGACTTCGTTTTTTTTGAGTAGCAGTTCCTTTTCATTTTTCTCTGCTAAGAGTTGATTCTCTTTTTGTTGAAGCTCCAAGACTTTGAGTTTTTCCTGTTGTTCCAGTTCTGCATACGCTTTTTCTTGCTCCGCAACTTTTAGGCTTTGTCTCGCCAATTCCAAATCTTTCCTTGCACGTTCTGCTTGAACTGCTTTGATTTCGTTGTCTTTTTGCAGAATTTCATTTCCTTTGTTGAGCAGTTCTTTTTCTTTATTGAGAATCTCGTTGTTTTTATTGAGCAATTCTTTTTCCTTTTCCAATATTTCTTTCCTTTTCTGCTCTGTTAGCAGTTCTGCTTCTTTGTTCTTCAATGCCAATTCTTGGTTTTCTTTTTCTACCTTCAATTGGGCAATGGCGAATTTTTGGACATCCTCATTCGCCAAAAAAAGAGCTACTTCTTTTTCTCTGCGCTCTAAATCAATTTGTTGTAACAACAATTTTTCTTGTCTAAGCCTGCTTTCCAATTCGATAGAGTCTCGAAGATTGAGATGTTTTTGATAGTACTCCAATGCCATATCGTATTCAAATAACTCCGAATAAATGAGTGCTGAGGTGTAATAAA
>JBMYXW010000023.1:1991-12781 GCA_049608825.1 Chitinophagales bacterium | reverse complement strand
CTGACATTGAAGAATGTGAAGGAAGCAAACTACAAAGATACGGTTGAATCATTGAAGTATTTGATTGGAGAACTGTATGGACAACATGACTATTTATTGGATTCTGATAAACTGCGAGATTATGAAAAAGATGATTTCAAAGAAATCATGGTTGGAGAGGCGCACCTGATTAAATATAAAAATAGCCTCAAAAAACTAAGCAATTACCTCTATCAACATCATCAAGAACAGGTCATTGTATTGGTTGATGAATATGACAGTCCAATTATTGCAGGGTACAGGAATGGATATTATAGAGAAATCATCACCTTTATGAGAGGTTTTTTAGGTGGTGTTTTTAAGACCAATCCTTATCTCTATAAAGGTGTAGTGACGGGTATTTTGCGGATTGCTAAAGAAAGTTTGTTTTCGGAATGGAACAATCCAGGTGTTTATACAGTCTTGGATTATCAATTTTCGGATAGTTTTGGTTTTACAGAGGCTGAAACCAAAAAGATGCTCAAACACTTCAACCTTCAAGATGATTTTGAGTTGATGAAGGAATGGTATGACGGCTACAATATTGGAAATTCCACACATTTGTACAATCCGTGGTCGGTATCGGGTTATATTGATACACCCCAACAAGGTTTTCGACCTTATTGGGTCAATACGAGTTCGGACGATTTGCTCAAAGAAAGGGTTGTGGAAAGAGATGCAGAAGAAACTCGAAGCGATATAGAAACCTTATTATTGGGAAAAACCATTTTGAAGCCTATATACGAGAACATCGTTTTTGCCGACTTTGACTCCAATAGAGAACTTTTGTGGACTTTGTTGGTTTTTGCAGGCTATTTGATTCCTGTGGATAAGACCAATAAGCGAATAAGAGAACTCCGAATACCCAATTACGAAATCACTACTTTGTTTGAACAATTCATTTTGGATTGGCTTCACTCAGGTTTGCACATTCCTTCTACTTTACTTCTGCAAATGGTGCAAGCCTTGACTCAAAACCAAATCCCTCAGTTTGAGAAGTACTTCAAAAAAATCATGGGAGATACTTTCAGCTATTTTGATGTGAACAAGGAAGCAGAAAAAGTTTGGCAGGCGTATGTCTTGGGGTTGTTGGCGATTAGTAGTGATGATTACATTATTAAATCCAATCGAGAATCGGGAGCAGGAAGGTATGATATTCTGATGTTGCCGAGAGTGGATAAGTCGAAGTATGGAGTGGTCATTGAAGTCAAGGCAATGGATAAAGAGGCTACTCAGAATCAAATTGATACACAGTTAGAAGATGCTTTGAAGCAAATCAGCAAAAACCAATACTACACGGAATTAATCGAACACCAAATCGAAAAACGCATTGAATTGGCAGTGGTTTTTGCAGGGAAAGAACTGTATATCAAACCTAAATAAAAATTTCAAAATCTATACTACTAACTGAACCAAATCACCAACAATGAACCAAAACAAACAACAATCTTACCTTTCGTCTTTTATCCTACTAACGACTTTATTTTTCCTTTGGGGATTCATCACCGTTTTGGTAGATTCCTTGATTCCGAGACTTCGTGAATTGTTCACCTTGTCCTATTTTCAGGCAGGAATGGTACAATTTGCTTTCTTTGGAGCCTACTTTTTGTTGTCTGTTCCAGCGAGTTTTATCCTTTCCAAAATAGGCTACAAACGTGGAATTATATTGGGATTGTTGACGATGGCGATGGGCTGTTTGTTGTTCTATCCTGCTGCTTCTTATCGAATGTTTGGCATTTTTATATTTGCCTACTTTATTTTGGCAGGTGGAATGACGATTCTACAAGTCGCTGCCAATCCGTATGTTGCAGCATTGGGGGCTGAAGAAGGTGCTTCGAGTCGGTTGAATTTGTCGCAAGCCTTCAATTCTTTGGGAACGGCGATTGCGCCAATGGTTGGGGCGGCGTTTATCTTGAGCGATACGATTAAAACGACAGCCGAAATTGAAGGCTTGGATGTGGCAGCGAAAAATGTTTATTTGGCATCGGAAGCTGCAGCGGTTCAGACTCCGTTTTTGGGTTTGGCTTTGTTCATTGTAGCGATTGCAGGGATTTTCTTTTTTGCCAAATTGCCGAAACTCATCAGTGAGGAAGCTACGGGAACGTACTCAGAAGCATTTCAGCAGAAAAATTTGATGTTTGGAGTCTTGGGTATTTTCTTCTATGTAGGCGCAGAAGTGGCGATTGGTAGTTATTTGGTCAATTACTTTTTGGACATGAATTTGGTCGAAGTTATCAAACAAAATGGGTTCATGCGGGGCATTGCAGAAAGCTTGCTCAATTCGGGATTGACCGAGAATGACGGCAAAGCGATTGTGGGTGTTTTTGTTACTTTTTATTGGTCAGGGGCAATGATAGGGCGGTTTATTGGGGCCTATTTGACCAAAGTAATGAAGCCAGGAACAGTATTGGGAATCTTTGCAGGAGCCGCTATTTCATTGATTTTCATTTCGGTCAGTACCACAGGTTTGGTGTCGATGTGGAGTATTTTGGCGGTGGGCTTGTTCAATTCGATTATGTTCCCAACTATCTTTACTTTGGCTTTGAAGGGTTTAGGCGAATTGAAGGCAAAGGCATCTGGATTATTGTGCATGGCAATCGTGGGCGGGGCAATTATTCCACCTTTATTCGGTTATTTTGTAGATGGCGTGGGCTTCAAAACAGCTCTTTTGCTTGTAATGATTTGTTATGCTTATATTTTGTTTTTTGGCTATCGAAATACCCGAAAACAGAAGGTTTCTATTGCAAATTGAACGGAAATTAAATATCAATAAAACGAAACAGCTATATTTGTGCGTTTTCAATCTTTCAACCCTTTTAAACAAAAAACAATGAAATTTAAAATCTTAATTTTTACCCTGCTAATTGGTGGCCTTTTCGCCATGAATGGCTGTGGAGACGATAGTTTTTCTTGTGAAGATGGTAGTCAAAACCAAGGCGAAACAGGTATTGACTGTGGTGGGCCTTGCCCTAATTGTGAATATGTACGTACCTGTTCGGATGGCATACAAAATGGTGAGGAATTGGGTGTCGACTGTGGCGGTCCTTGTCCTGCAACTTGTGCGAATCAACCAATAGAGCCTGTTATCAATTCGTCTTTTACTGCTACAGTGAATGGTACTGCTTGGTCGGCAAAACAAGTAACTGGTGGTATTCTGAGTGAAACAACATTGGTTATTTCGGGTTTGGATAGCGATGGAGTAGACGAGGACTTTAATATTACTATCAATTATGGTGAAACTTTTGCTGCTGGTACAGGCGTTTTTGATATGACTACCAATACTGCTTTTATCACAGGTACAGGCATTAACAATGAGTGTGTTGCTCAAACAGGAAGTGTCACATTTTCCAAATTTGACCTAACGTCTCTATTGGTTTCTGGTACATTTGAATTCACTTGTCAAGATGCAGATGGAACAGATGTGAGTGTGACCAATGGTGCATTTCAAGATATTCCTTTTCAATAGGAATGAAAATACAGTCTTTTGAAGTTCAGAAAAAATAGCTTCAATCTAAAGTACAAATTTTCTCCCAACCGCCATTTATCTTTTTAGGTAAATGGCGGTTTGTATTTTGCAGAAAATGAACACTTTACAAAGCATTCAATAAATATTCATATTCAAGTTTTTAGCGATACTACGAAAAAACATGGAAAAGGTTTCGTTTTAGCTTAGTTTTGTCACAAAATTGTAATTTAATCTCGCCTTTTATTATCAATTTACCAATCCTTAAATATTTAAAGTCGATGAAAAAAGCCATGTTTTTTCTAATCATTTGCTGTTTTGTGTTTTGTAGCAGCTCCAATCTTTCCGCCCAGTGTATTTATGAAAATCTCCACGAACAAGTTCCTGCTTTCCCCTCTCCTTTTGATGGAAAAGCATTTCTTCCGTCCCAACAATTTGTCTTATTTGCACAAGGAAAGGCATTCAAAGGAGCAGATGATTTTGAAGTACCCAATGGTGCAACTTGGTTGATAGATGGAGTTGATGTGAATGGTGTTTTCTCTTTTCTCAATTTTGACGGGCAATTTTGTGGAGTGTCTATTGTGGAAGCTTTGGTAGCCGAAATTTATGCAGATGATGACGGTCTTCCAGGAAACTTAATTTGGAGAGAAGAAGTACCAAGTATAATCAATACCAATAGCCCCAATTTTGAATTGGCTTTTGCAAATCCAGCGAGCGTGATATCTGGTAGATATTGGTTGTCTGTTTTTCCGATTATGCGGAACGAATGTGGCAATTGGTTTTGGGTGCAATCTTCTCCTGGTAATCCAAAACTCCAACCTGCTGCCTTTTTAGACCAAATCTTCAATCAATGCAACAATGAATGGGTTGATGGTACAGATGACTGTATTCTAAATGAGCACTTTGAAGTCCAGTCAGATTTGGCATTTACACTTAAAACTTGTGAAACACTTGCCGTTGAAGTCTTGTCTATTGCTCCTCCAACGGTCTTGACAGGTGCAAGACTCTCACGCACTACTGTTGATTTGAAATTTAGTGGTGGAAACGGCCCTTATACCTACAAATGGGAAGCAAATGGTCGGGTATTTTGGAACGAAAAAGCAATGGGTGTTTTGGAAATTGCTTATTTTGGTAAAAGCTACTGGAAAGTAACGGCTACTGATAGGGATGGAAAAGTGGGAGTTTTTACGAATGACCCCAATCCCGACGTGGACGGAAATGAAGGAGGTTTATTGGATGTCTATAAAGTTGAGGTAAGTCCCGAAACAGGCGTGAATAAATACGATGGAGCTGTGAAATTTTGTATTGAAGGGGGAACAAAACCTTACCAAATCCAAACTTCTAACGGCAAAACTATCAATAACTTAGATGATTCAGGATGTTTTACTTTAGCAGATTTAGCAGGCGGGTCATATACTATTGATGTCACCGATAGTAGTTATCCAAACTTAATCACTAAAGGATTGGGTTATGTTCATCGTGATGGCGGAAGAGTTCGCCCTGGAGGACGAAACAAGGCAGTGGTAGATGGCATAACGAATGTAGTGGTGTTCCCCAATCCGTTTACCTACTCTACTAATGTTGAGTTTTTAAGCACTGCGGATACCTTTGTGGAAGTGAACATTTATGACGTAAATGGACAGAAAGTCGAAAGTTTGTTCAGTCAAGATGCCGAAGCAGGAGAGGCTTACCGTCTTCACTTCAATGCCAGTACACTTCGGTCGGGTATCTATTTTGTACAATTGACAACAGGTGATGAGGTGATTACTCAGAAGATGCTGTTGTATTGAAGTTTAAGGCAAAAGTAGAAAGATAAAAGACGTAAGATTTTACTTACAATCCAAAAGGCTCAATTGTTTTATTCAAACAATTGAGCCTTTCTTTTTACAAAAACTTAAAAATTGAAACACTCCTCAATCAACACTTTTTTGAATTTGAAGTTGTGCTTTGAATTTGAGTTTCAATTAAGCCTTCACTCGCTTAATACTGCAACCAATAGACTTGGTCGTTCCTGGATCAATCGGCTTACCTTCAATCATATTGTCCACTGCGTTTTTGAGGTAAGGCACTTCAACCGTAGAAGCATCTTTCGGGCTGTCGTCAATCGCACCTTTATAGACCAATTCCATTTTGTTATTAAAAAGGAATACATCAGGTGTTTTGGTTGCACCACATGCATTCGCAAAAGCAGAATTTTCATCCACTACATACGAAAATTTGTAGCCTTTCTTATCCGCATACGTTTTCATAGCATCATAAGAATCATCGTCTTTTCGCTTGGCTTCGTTGGAATTTACTGTGTAAACCCCCACTTTTTTGCCCAATGCGTGATTCGCTGCTGCAACATATCTTTCTTCCCATGCCAATACATAAGGGCAAGTATTACAAGAGAATGTTACCAACAAACCATTTTCCATTGCAGCATCTTTGGGAGCTGTTTTTTTGCCAGAAATGTCCATCATCGCCATGTCTGCCATTGGTAATTTGTCACCCAACTCCAATTGTTTGATAGCATCTTTGGTGTCACTTACGCTTTTAGATGGAGGAGTATCATTTGTTTTGTTGTCAGCCGTTGTGGTCTCTGTTTCTGGTGTTTTTGCATCGTTGTTAGTTTGTTCAGCCGAATTGGTGCAGGCTGCAAAACCAATAAAGCACACCACTAATAAATAAATAATTCGCATAATTTTACAATATTTTGGGAAATGATAAAATAAATAAAGCACAAACATCCCAAAAGTTTAGAATCAAACTTCAAGTGTAAATTCCAAACTCAGATTTGTGTTTCGAATATTGAAGTTTTCTATGATTGGGGTGTTTGTGCTTTGTCGTATAGACCAAAATTACTATTTTAAAATAGGAACAGTGCATTTTTTAACATAAAAAAATGCCCATTGAAATTCACCTCCAATGAGCATTGTATTTTATAATCCAACTATTGCCAAAGTTTCCTCAAAAAAATCTCAGCGTCTCTCCGCCTCTGCATTCAATTTCCACTCCATTTGAGCAAAAATCAACTCACTACACTACCCTCACCGCCTTCTTCACCAGCCCCTGCAAAAACCAATTTTCCAGCTGCATTCGTAGCCATCAAAATCATACCTTGACTCTCAATTCCTCGCAATTTTCGAGGCGCAAGATTGGCGAGTAAAAGCACCTTTTTACCAATAATATCTTCGGGCGCATAATGTTCTGCAATGCCAGAAACCACGGTTCGTTCCTCCAATCCGATATTGACCTTCAATTTCAACAACTTCTTGGTCTTCTTCACCTTTTCCGCCTCCAAAATCGTCCCTGTTCGGATGTCCATTTTTGAAAAATCATCAAATTGAATCGTATCCTTCAAAGGCGTGTATTCAATTGCAGCTTCTTCCTGTTCTGCCTCCGTTTCCGCCTCTTTTGATGCCTTGTTTTGACGCAATTTCTCCAATTGCACCTCAATCGTTTTGTCATCAATTTTAGGAAATAAAAGAGAAGGTTTTGCAGTGATATGCCCCGCTTCAAGCGGATATTCACCCAACAAAACAACCGAGCGTTGTGCGCCTGTCAAATTGAGCAAAGCTTGAATTTTTGGAGCAGAATGTGGCAAAAACGGTTCGAGATAGACCGAAAGCCAGGTCACCAATTTGAGTGAATTTGCCAAAACTGCTGCGGTCTTGTCTTTGTCCGTTTTGATTAAGTGCCACGGTTCATGATCTTGCAAAAACTTGTTGCCCACAGCCGCCAAATTCATAACTACATCCAATGCTTTTCGGAACTCATATTGATGGATAAAGCCATCCAATGCTTTGGGCGTTTCCTCTAATAATCGGTCGATTTCATCCGCACCTTCGACTTCCGAATTACTTGCAGGAATGATACCATCAAAGTATTTTTGCAACAAAACCAAAGCACGGTTCACAAAATTGCCCAACAAACCAACCAATTCTTTGTTGTTGCGCTCCTTGAAGTCTTGCCAAGTAAATTCGCTGTCTTTCGTTTCAGGCATATTGACGGTCAAGGTATAACGCAAAACGTCCTCTTGACCAGGGAAATCTTCGAGGTATTCGTGCAACCAAACCGCCCAATTCCGAGAAGTTGATAATTTATCTCCCTCCAAATTCAAAAACTGATTGGCAGGTACATTCGTTGGCAATATATATTCACCAGCAGCGTGCAAAATAATCGGAAAAATGATGCAGTGAAACACAATGTTGTCTTTCCCAATAAAATGCACCATTTTGGTTTCTTCATCTTGCCAGTAATCTTTCCAATCTTCTCGCAAAGCTTTGGTCGCTGAAATATAGCCAATCGGCGCATCCAACCACACATACAAAACCTTGCCATCTGCACCCTCCAAAGGCACTTTCACGCCCCAGTCCAAGTCACGGGTCATGGATCGCTCATGCAATCCACCTTCGACCCAAGAACGACACTGTCCCAAAACGTGCTTTTTCCAAGATTCCGTTCCCTGTGCTTCTTCAATCCAGTTTTTCACCCATTCTTGAAAGTCATTCATTGGCAAATACCAGTGCTTCGTTTCCTTCAATATAGGTGTAGAATTGCTCAACGTAGATTTTGGATTGATGAGTTCGGTTGGACTCAAAGCCGAACCACATTTTTCGCATTGGTCGCCATAGGCATCTTCATACTCACATTTTGGGCAAGTACCTTTGATATAGCGATCCGCCAAAAACTGTTGGAAGTCTTCATCGTAGTATTGCTCGCTTGTTTTTTCGTTGAAAATCCCTTTGTCGTATAAGTTTTTGAAGATTTCTTGGGAAGTTTCGTGGTGGAGTTGGGCAGAAGTTCGGTGGTACATGTCGAAGTTAATGCCAAATTTGGCAAAACTATCTCGGATAACGGGATGGTATCTATCTACAATCTCTTGTGCAGTAGTACCTTCTTTTTTAGCTCTTAGTGTAATTGCCGCACCGTTTTCGTCCGAACCACATACAAAACAAACGTCTGCTCCTGTGAGCCGCAAATAGCGCACATAAATGTCGGAAGGAATATAAGCTCCTGCTAAATGTCCAATGTGCAAAGGTCCGTTTGCATAAGGTAAGGCAGCAGTAATTAAATATCTTTTAGGATTTGAAGTCATGTCTTTTCTTTTAATCTAACCAACTGCAAAAGTAAGAAATTGAAGGTTAGAAATGAATGAAAAATATAGAAGTCAGATGTGGGAAATGATAAAAGAGACTTCTCACATTGTTTAATGCTGATTTCTAATAAAATTGAAGGAGAAAAAATAGGAAGAGAAAGGAACATTTTGTATTGATTAAGAAAGGATTAGAAAGGTATGCTCTCATTTCTCACCTCCCTGTTCTTGCTTCTCTTCAAAGAAAAGACATACTAATGCCCAACAAATCAACTGCAATGGTTTTTGCAATTGAAGTAAGCAAAGACTGCTTTTGTAGATATGTGAATTGTTGGGTCACGAAAGTTTATTTATTTAAAAATGTATTGGGAGGAACAGAGATTGAAGGGAGAAAGTTCCTATATAAAAAAACATTCCTATATTTTGACGAATTATTTTTCCTTTCCTTTCTCCTTAGACAGCTTTCTTACCTCTTGTCTGAGTTCGTAAAGTTGTTTGTAAATAGCATTGCTCTTCACATAATTTTTCATGGGAAGGACGGGAGAGCCAGCATACATACCTGGTTGGGTAATATCCTTGATAACCCCTGCTCGGTGCATTAAATAAGTATCGTCACAGATATTTACATGGTCTTTAATCATCGTCCCGCCACTTGCGACGACCCGATTGCCCAATGTAGTAGAGCCTGCACAGAGGAATCCAGAAAGAATGATGCAATTTTCGCCCATAGTCACGTTGTGTGCAATGTGACACATATTGTCAATGATACAGCCTTTGCCAATGATTGTAGGCCCGTAAGTACCCCGGTCGATAGTTGTATTCGCTCCGACAGTCACCTTGTCACCTATTTCAACGTTACCCGTTTGGGGAATTCGGTGATGGTTGAAATATTGGTCCTGAGAAAATCCGAATCCCTCCCCCCCGATAACTGCATTTGACAAAATATGGCAATGATTGCCAATCTCACATTCCCAGCCGATGATTGCTCCAGGGTGTATCTGTACATGGTCGCCAATAACAGCATCGTGTTCAATGACTACATTCGCCATTATTGAGCAGTGATTCCCTATTTTCGCTCCTTGTTCTATGACTGTTCCAGGTCCAAGAGAGGTATTTTCAGGAATCGTTACACTTTCGTGGACAATGGATGAAGGATGGATTCTTCCCCAACCTGAACGGCGGTAATCGTGGTCTCCATATTTTTGTTTGAGCAAGGCGTGGGAAATTCCAAGGTTGGCACTGATAAAAAAGGTTGTTGTTTCGGCGGCTTTTTTAGCTTCGCCCCAAAGGTTTTTGGGAATAACAATAGCCGAAACCTCATTTTCAATAGCTTGATTGAGGGCTTTGCTGTTGGGAACAAATACCAAGTCTCCCTTTTTGCCTTTCTGGTAGGCTGCAATGGCAGTTATGACTACTTCTTTGTTTCCGTGGACTTCAAGTAGTGCACACGCTGCGGCACTTTCCTCAAATATTTGTTGAGCTGTTTTCTTCATTGTTACCGATTTGATAGTATAGATGGCTTACAGTGGATAAAAGTAGTGAAATATTTTTTAGGGGCGGTAATGGGTTTGGGGATAAAAACATAAGCTCAATTTCGTTCAAAGAACTGAACCATTTTCCTCCAATTTTTTGTTATAATTGCAAATCCCTTATTTTCTCACCTTCAAAAAACAAATTATGGTACAAAACACAAAAACGATCCCCACAATAGAAGAGGATACTTCCACCCCAAAAACGGAAACTAAAACCATTTCTATCTCTGTTCAAATCGGTTATGACCAGATTTTGGACTTGGCACTGCAATTGGCGAAAACTGAAAAAGAAGCTTTGATGAAGGCTTTGGGTGAATTTTTGGTGGGTGAGGAGAAAGAAGAAGGAATTGAAGAAAAGAAAGAAACCGTGGAGGCAGATGGTAAAGAAGAAAAACAGGCTTACCAATCTTGGTTGGACAAGGATTTTTATAAGTTTGATTCAACGACAGTTGATAAAATCAACTCTGGTGAATATACACCAAAACGATTGAGTGAAGAACAGATTAAACAGCTTTCTGAACAGGCAAAAGAAGCCTGGAAAGATGACCCGATAACAGATGAAGAATTAAATCGACAAATCAAAGAACATCTATGAAAACTTATGTATTAGACACCAATGTTCTGATTCATTTTATCAGACAATCAGATACTTGGCAGAGAATCCATCAGCAATATGCTCCTTTGGCAAATAATTCCTATC
>JBMYXW010000023.1:0-1981 GCA_049608825.1 Chitinophagales bacterium | reverse complement strand
CTATCTTTTGCTACTGTTGCCGAAGTTATTTCATTCGCCATAAGATTGGAGTGGGGCAAAACGGGAAAAGAGGCAATTCAAAGCATTATTAACTCATTGACCATCATTCATTCGAGCCAAGATTTGACTAATCATTATGTTGATATTGCATCGTTTAGTCAAGGAATACATGATACTTTAAGATTGCCCAAAGGTATATCTGCTCGAAATATGGGAGAAAATGATATTTGGATTGCAGCTACAACCAAATCTATTGAAGGGGCTGAATTGATTACTACCGACCGAGATTTTGAACATTTGGATGGGGTTTGGTTTGAGGTGAATTATGTCGAGGTTGTGTAAAATTTGAACCAAACTACCCCAAATAACTGTTATCATTAAAATAACAAAACCGTTTCTCATGCAAACAATACCCATAAATTCAAAATTCCAGTTAGACGTTCAAGTGGTATTAGAGGGAATCAACCACTTAGATACCCTTTCATTAGAGCATTTTGCTGAAAAGGTCAATACCTTAGTTGCCAAACGAAAGGCAGTATCTTTATCCGAACAAGAAACCATTTTATTGAAGCAAATCAATAAAGGAATTGCTCCAAATATCTCTAATCGCTTCAATGAACTCCAACAAAAACAAAGGACTTCAAAGCTAAACAACAAAGAACAAGATGAACTCAACACTTTGGTAGATAACATCGAACTACAAGAGGCAAAACGTTTGGAGGCGATGATAACCTTAGCACAAATCTGGAATATTTCTCTGGAGGAATTGAGAAATAAGTTGCAAATCAAACCAAACGAGCCTTATGTCTGGTAGATACATTCCTGTAAAAATCAGGGCAGAAGTTATCCAGCGAGCGAATGAAAGATGTGAATATTGCCAAAGTTGGATGAAAAATGCTATTCACACCTTCAATATCGACCATTGGCTTACAAAATATTAGACGGCTGACAAAGTTGGTAGGAGAACACCCTCCAAAAGAGGAATAGATAAAGTGAGATTCTTCCGAAAACCTAAATTCTTGTTTCCGTTACACACAGGAAGAAGCCTCTCCCAACTCAAAGGTAGTCATTGTTTTGAAGAAGATTAAATTAGCGGCTTGAACAACAGCACCGACCGAGGTTTTGAACATTTAGATGGAGTTTGGTTTGGGGTGAATTATGTGGAGGCTGTTTGAATCAAAACAGAAAATAATTAACAAACCATTAAATGAAAATCAGTTTTTTTACTTAACTTCACTACCTATAACATTAGATTCTAATCATCAAAAAACACTCCAATCAAACGCAGAATAATATACATAGCACATTATGGGGAAGATGAAAAATACTTAAGCCCTTTGAAAAAACATTTATTTTATTTAAATAAAACAAAACTTATTGATAATGTGTGGTTTGATGGAAAAATAGAGGCAGGAAATAATATAAAAGAAACGAAAAAAAAATATAGAAATCAAGCGGACATCATTCTCTTAATGATAAGCGCATCATTTATTTATCATTGTTCTGAAACAGAGATAAAAGAATCCTTTAAGCAGAGAAGCAAAGATAAAATTGTCATACCAATAATTATAAGACCATGTTTGTGGGAAGAAATTGAAGTTGATGACAATAAGAAGCAGCTTGGTGATAATATAAAACTTCCGTTAAATGAAAACGCCATATCTTCTTTTGATAATTACGAGGAAGAATGCTCAATTATAACTGCTATTTTAGAACGACTTATCAAATCTAAAAATAAAAACCCTAACACTCCATATACGGATATTTTAGAAAAAATAGTTTTAAGTGAACCAAGTAGGCATTTAACCAAAGCAACGAATAAAAAGAATTCGTCATTAAAACTGTCTGGGTTTATTTTGTCATTATTTCTTTTAGCTCTCTTTGTGTTTACTATGAGTACATCTTCCAAGCAAAAAATGGTCGAAACTCTACAAGAGCAACCTAATAATGATGAGGATACTCTAATACAAAAAAGAGATAC
>JBMYXW010000022.1:0-12827 GCA_049608825.1 Chitinophagales bacterium | reverse complement strand
ACGCATTTTGGTCAAGCTCTCCTTAGAAGGTTTGATTCGAGAAATAGAAACAAGCGGAGAAAATTACTACGTATTGGCTTAAATTTTTGATATAAAAACTAAAAGTAGAAAATACGCTATCTTATATTTTGGTAACAAAAATATTTTCTGCATAACAAATAGAATCTAAAATGTTATTTTTCAACACAGTACACTATTATTTCTTGTCTATCTTCACGATTTCATTCCATTTTAAATAAAAATAAATTTATAAAATTTGTAACTCACAGTTTGATTTCTTACATTTAAGCACATTAATCACTTTGAACTTTGGATAAAAGAAGGGAAATGAACGGTGAGACACATATCCAAACCAAGCATTTTGGATAAAAACCTCGCTTCTCACACCCCTCCTCTCTTATCTAAAATCGCTAAATCAATAGGATATCATGGTTTTCAACTGGGACACCATGCCATTACTAAGGGTTTTATTTCCCTTGCTAATAGGCATATTGTTATTTATCAATCCAGTCCTCCCAAACAACCTTTTATCCACCCACTTACTTTTCGTTATTATCCTGTCTATCATTGCATTAGTAGTGATACAAAGGCAAAAAATGAAGTTCCGTTATCGATGGATTTTCGGAGCTATAGCCACTTTTGTACTATTAGCCATGGGTTTTCTACGTACCCAACAAACAACTCAAATTCTGCAAAAAGAACATTTCTCCCGCTTTTTGCAAGATTCCTCATATCTCGTGATGCAAATTGAAGCTCCGCTTGAAGAAAAAGAAAAAACCTTCAAAGCCGAAGTAAAAATATTGGAGGTCGTCAATCGGCTGCAATCTCAAAAAACCATCGGAAAAGCACTGGTTTATTTCCAAAAATCAGATTCGGTTAAGGCATTGAAGTATGGTGATGTCGTATTAACCAACAGTGCTTTTCGCCAATTGGAAGAACCTAAAAATCCACATGGCTTCAATTATGCCGCCTATATGCGAAATTTTCAAGTCTATCACCAAAGCTATGTTCGCAGCAATCAATGGCAAAAAACTGGCGAAAACTACGCCCATCCTTTCTACCAAAAAGTCTATCAAACAAGGGCTTATTTCTTGAAGGTTATTGAAGAAAAGGTAGGTTCTCCTGCCGAAATCGGAGTCGCTTCTGCCATTCTCTTGGGCTACAAAGCCAATTTGGACGACCAAGTGCGAGACACGTATGCCAACACAGGAGCGATGCACATTTTAGCGGTTTCGGGCTTACATGTCGGGATTATCTTCATTCTTATCAACAACCTGTTGTTCTTTATGGAGAGAATACACAGGCGGGGAAAGATATTGAAGTTCTTCTTGGTGATAGTTGTGATTTGGGCTTATGCTTTCATAACAGGCTTACCACCATCGGTTTCGAGAGCCGCAACGATGTTCAGCATTTTTGCGATTGGTGAAGTCTTCAACCGAAAAGCTTTTAGTTTCAATGCGCTTGCAGCCTCCGCCATTTTCCTCCTACTCTACAATCCCTACATGATTAAAATGGTCGGTTTTCAACTATCCTATGCAGCCGTTGCCGCCATTATGTGGCTTCAAAAGCCGATTTACCGCATCTTTGCAGTCAAAAACTATCTGTTGGATTATGTCTGGAAAATTTCGTCCGTATCCATTGCCGCACAGTTGGGAACAGTCCCTTTGAGTGTCTATTATTTCCACCAATTTCCGACCTATTTTTGGCTCTCCAATTTGGTCGTGATTCCCGCAGCAGGCTTCATTTTGGTCATCGGGGTTGGCTTGTTATTGTTGGGCAGTATTCCGTATTTGGGCGATTTTTTAGGAATCGCTTTGCAGAGCTTAATCAATACGGTTTACCATTCGCTGCAAATGATTCAATGGCTACCCTTTTCGGTCATGGAAGGCTTGCTTATCACCGATTTGCAGTTTTGGTTTTTGTATCTTGGAATGACTTCAACGGCTTTGTATTTCATTTTTCAGCACTTCAAATACTTACGAATGAGCTTGGTGATGATGCTGTGTTTGACTTCGACTTTTGCATGGCAACAGTTTCAATCATTGCAGCAAAAACAACTCATAGTTTACCACATTCCCAAAGATAGTGCCGTTGAATTTATTGTAGGAAATCAATCCTATATGATGGGAACAGAGGCTTTATTGAAGGAAAAAGAAAGCGATAAATTTCAATACAACATTGCTCCCAATCAATTGATGTCCAACATTTCAGCTATGCAATTTGCTCCCTTCAATGAACCCATTCCAAAAACAAACTCAACGGAACAAATGCTTTTTGAATCCCCTTTCATTCAGTTTTGCGGCAAGAAGATTTTGTTATTGGACAGCGCAACTCATTTGCCACCTGATTTAAAGAAAAAAGTAAAAGTGGACTACCTCATTCTTACCCAAAACGCTCGTATCAGCCTCCAAAAAGCATTGGGTTGGCTGGAGGTAGAAAAGGTAATATTCGATGCTTCAAATAGTTACAAACAAGTGAACCGTTGGAAAAGCGAATGTGAACTGCATGGTTTTCGCTACCATGATGTGCGTGAGAAAGGGGCATTTGTGGTGAATTTTTAGGAAAAGGTATGAGGTATGAGGTATGAGGTATGAGGTATGAGGTATGAGGTATGAGGTAAAAATAGGACTAATAAACTATTATTCAAAATCTAACAAATAAAATTCATTCCTTATAAACAAAAATATCTGTGCCTCTGTGCCTCTGTGTTCAATTATGCTTAACTTTGCCCACAAAAAAAAACAGTATGTCAAAGTCAGATTTAATACAACGTGTTGAAGCCTCTTTAGATTCTATTCGTCCTCATTTAGAGGCAGATGGCGGTAATGTAGAGGTCGTAGATATCACCGAAGACCAAACTGTTCAAATCAAATGGATGGGCAATTGTGAGGGTTGTCGCATGAGTTTTATGACCATGAAAGCGGGTGTCGAAATAGCGATTAAAACGGCAGTGCCGAGTATTAAGGAAGTTGTGGCGGTGAATTAATTGGTGGAACTATTCTTCACAACACAAGGTTACATCCCAAAAAAGATGCAACTAACGCTCACAGGCTATTCAACCGCCTTATTTTCTACGTGGTTTTTTGTTGAAGAATTGGGATTACTGTTTGATGCAGGGGATGGAGTCGCTGCAGGTTTGCTCCAAAAAAGCAGAAAAATCAAACATGTTTTCATTTCACATGCCGACAGAGACCACCTCACAGGCTTGCTTCAATTGAAACAACTCAATGCTCAAAAAGGATTTCCCATCATCTATTATCCCAAAGATTGCGGCTCATTTCCTCACCTTGAAGCCTTCTCCAAAAAATTTGACCCACATGTAAGCGGAACGATTTGGAAGCCCATTGAAGAAGGAATGGAAATTGAAATCAAAAAAGGCATCTTCGTCAAAGCTATCCGAAACAATCATGTTTTGGCAGAAAAAGGAGTCAGCAAAAGTTTGAGCTTCAAAGTATTTGAAAAGAAAACAAAGCTCAAGCCTGAATTTCTGCAATATTCGGGAAAAGAGATTCAACAACTCATGAAAACCAAAGGGAAAGCCGCATTGACCGAGGAAATTGAATCCAAGCTAATCAGCTATTCTGGTGATACGCCCGTTGAAGACTATGAAAGGTGGAACGGGTCTAAGGTTTTGATTCATGAAGCCACATTTTTGGGTGGAGAAGAAAATATAAAAGCTAAACCGCATGGCAACCAACACAGTACGCTCGAAGAAGTCATGGAAATGGTTTCCAATATTGACATCGGTTCGTTGGTATTGAGCCATTTTTCTTCTCGCTACTCTCCTACTGAAATCGACAATCGAATCAAAAGTCTTTGCGAAAAATATGGTGTTGAGATTCCCGTTTATCGGGTTTTGCCTGGAGAGATTCATCGGGATATATTGAAGGGAAAAAACCACCTAATTCAAATATAAATCATGAAAATACTGGCTTAATTCTTAATGAGTGGAATTGGCCTTGGAGTAATTTATGCTTTAGCAAAAGCGTTAACAAGGGGCAACTAAATTTTGATTCCTCATATGAAAATCACTTACACTTTATTAGCCATTCTATTTTCATCTCAAGTATCTGTCGCTCAAAACTTAATAACCAAGTACTACAAGTTTGGCTTTAACCATTCAAAAACAATTGAAATCTATGACAATGATACGTTTTTTCAAAAATCAGGAGCAGTTTCTTGTGTTATTGGAGTGGATGGTAAAATGAAAAGCAGTTTAACTGAAGTTTATGGCGATTATAAGATACAAGGCGACACCATTTTATTTTTTCCTACAAAAAAGTGGGTGAAGGAGTACACAGATAAAGGGAAACGAAAATTGAAGCCTCCTTTCCAAACTCTTATTTACCTCATTATGGAATATAAAGATGAAAAAGCCTATACTATTCAAAACACTGTTGGAGAAAAATTTTGCTCTAAGAGAAATAGAGTCAATATGCCTTTTGTATTCCTCCCTAACATTCCTCCTTTCATAAAAACCCACCCTATTCCAAGTAACAAACTTCTAAAATTCCTCAAATAAAACTTAGGCTTATTACCAAGCCATCAAGAAAACCTAAAATACCCATGCTGCCCATTCTCCAATATCAAAGTCTGAATCATTTCTGGCTTGTGAAAAGAGCTGATCGACACCATCACCTGCACCTTTTCCTTCAAAAAAAGCTTTGAAAGTTCCTGCAAATAAGTGCCATAAATCTCTCTTCCAATCTTTTTGGGATTGTCACAAAACCACTCAAAAGTCACATCCTTTTCGCCCAACAAACGGGCAATCTTTTTGCCTCGATGTCCTGCGCCCCAAATCACAAGCGGCAAATCAGTATCGTAATCTTGTTCTAAGAAATGATGAACTTTCAGCTCCAAAAAGCGATTGTCGGTATAGTGTTCGTCGGTTCTTGAAGTGCGGGTAGGATAGTCTCGCCAAAGGTGGATTACCTTTTTGACAGGAGCTATTTTGAAGCCCATTTTTCGGAATCGAAAAGCGAGGTCGTAATCTTCTGGATAAACCTCTGAATCAAAGCCTCCACACATATCAAAATCATCTCGGTGAATCATCCAACAGGGTGAAGGAATGCTACATTCTTTGTAAATATCCGAAAAATTGGAGGCGGACAAAGTAAGTGAGTTCAACCATTCTGCATATTGAAGGTAGCCATTCCCCACACCAACCGCACTAAAATATTCCACCAAACCCACTGCCACAAAACCTCTCCCCTCTTCCTTCAATGCACAAAACATTAAGTCCAGTTTGTCAAGCTTCATTATATCGTCTGCATCCATTCGAGTGATATACCGCCCCGAAGAAGCACCATAAGCTTTCTGCAAGGCTTGGATAATGCCTTTTCCTTCGTTCTTCAATATTTGGATACGCTGGTCTTTGTGAGAATAGTTTAGTAAAATGTTATAGCTATTATCATCAGAATGGTCGTCCACTACTATCAACTCCCAATCTTTGAAGGTTTGGTTAACAATCGAGTCCACGCATTCTTCAATAAAAGACTCTGCATTTTTCATCGGTATGAGGATGCTTACACTCGGTTGGGACATAGGTTGCTCAGGATTTAAGGTTTTGAGGTGACATCTTCGAGTAAGCGAAAAGGTGTAATCTCAAAACCGATAACGTGAAAACCGATATTAAGATGTCACCTTTTCATGCTTCAAAAATTACACCTTAATATCTAAAGAAGTTTTTGAAACACTGTAGTGAATCACCTCTGCGGAAGTTTCATTTAAAGTAAAAACGCTCGTTGTAGTTTGCTTAGAAGTAGGGATAATTTGGATGTTTTCCAATTTCCAGTCTGCTCTGACCAATACTGTAATCAACAAAACAATAATCAAAAAAATCAAGGCTTTCACAAAAACCAATTGACCACTAATTTTATCCAAATGTGGGTTGTAAGCTGATTTTGAAGTTCTCATAAGTGAATAGTTTAAAAAATTAGATAAGAGTAATTTCAAGTCATAGTTACATGTCTTTCTTTTACTTACCCAACCCCTTTTATCTTCATTTAGTTCCCTAAGTAATGCTGAATGAATAAATTTTGAATAGTTTACTCCAGCCTAGTACAACATGAAACTAATAAGTAGCATTTTTTTTGAGACTCCTTTTGGAGTCAAATATTTGTAGCAAAAAAGAATAGAAGAATAAACAACTCCGCTAGGAGTTGAACTCCAATGGAGTTCTGTGATTACCCTTACTTATTTTTCTACAAACATTCAAGTCCTAACGGACTTACAAGTTATCATTTATTTACTTTTTGTTGTACTAGTTCAAAGCCTCAGATAATAAAAATGCTCAAAATCAATATTGTCTATCCCTTGCAATCCAACAATCCAACAATCCAACAATCCAACAATCCAACAATCCAACAATCCAACAACCCAACAATCCAACAATCCAACAATATAGCCATATAACAATAAAAACCATCATTCAAACAAAACCACCTTCTCCCATTGCGGTAACAAATTTGCTTTCAATCCCTCTCGTTTTGCTACCTCTTTTTCGACCACTTCAAAAGCTCCAATCGTATTTCCTTCAATCCAATCCGACAACAACATCGGGCCAGTAATAGGCTTGCGAATCGAACTCGTAAAAGCGTCCCAATGCGCAAGATACAATTGTTTGGCTTGCAGTTCATCCACAATTTCTTTGAAGTAAGTTGTTTGATATTCTTCCGTTTGTGCGCCCAATCCTCCAATACCCAACAAGACAATATCCGTTTGAATCCCCTCCAAACTATTCTCCAACCATCCCGCACTACTTTGCAGTACAAAACTACCCTTTGGGTGTTCAAACAACAAGGTGTAAGCTCCGCCCATTTTGTAGTCCAAAGCGGGTGCAGGAGGCACAAGCGGCTCGGTAATTTCTTGTTTGCCACCCAAAGCCCGCTTTCGCATTTCGGGATTGGCAAACTGATAGTGTTTGGATAGAATGGGGGTGATGGTGAATTTTCCGACTTGAATCGGCTGACGGTTTTTCCATACTTCCATTTGGTTTTCGGGCAAATTCCAGCCTCGTCCAATATTGGCAGTTGATTCTGAGCCATACATTTTTGCGCCTGCCAATCGGGCTACTTCGGGCGCATCCATTGCATGGTCGAAATGTGAATGAACCACAAAAATGGCATCCAATTTCTTCAATTCCAATCGCTCCAAACTCCATCGAATATCCGCAGTATCGGGTTGGACTGCTCCAAAAATCAAGTCGAGTGCGGCGGGTCTGGTAAAAAATCCATCGGTCATCAGTGTTGTAGAATCATCCGAAATCACCACCGTACTCACTCCTACAAATTGAATCGTCACTGCTCCCTTTGAAGGATTTGGAGTAGGCTCAACTTCCCATTTTTTGTATTCTCCGATGTCCACGAAGTTGTGAATGGAATAGAAGAACATGGCGGAAACGATTGCAGCTAATATTAGGAGGATGAGGGTGATTTTTTTTAGGAGATTCATCGGGTCAAAATTATTGGGTAATCAAGTGATTTGCAAATTAACCAATAATAGCTTGAATAAACAATTTACACCTATTTTTTCAAAGAACATGGAACTTAGCAGCTTCAAAAAGAGTTTTACAATATCACAAAACGTATAACTTCAGTATGATAACAGTGCAAAATAGAAGAAGAAAAGTCGAAAATATCCAAAAAGATTTCCCAAATGCCATCATTGTGGATGTCACTTCAAAAGGTGATATGCCTTTTGTGAAGTTTAGTCCTTTTTATCCTATTGGTGGTATTCCTATTCCATTTTCGGAGAACAAATTTTCTGCCTCTGTTGAAGGTATATGGCAAGGTCTAAAAGTATTTGAAGATGAAGGGGTTGATGAAAAAAAATTTGCAATCAAAACTATGAAAGGCTTAAAAAGAACAGTCAGAAAATTCGGAAAACCCAAAGGGCATAGAAAAGGCATTGAAGGGCTTGAGCTTCTTGACTATATTTCTGCCAGAAAATTGATTTACATTCCTACTTATAAATGGATATTGGACAATGTATTGCAAACAGAATTGGCACAATTGAAGGGATTGATTTCTAAACAAGATTTGGTCTTATTGGATTATGAAACCAATGGTGATATTGATAATCCCAATAAACCTTTGTCTCATGCTTGCTTAATAAAACAGTATTTGGAAAATAACGGTGTTTTCTAAAAATCATCAAACCGATAAGCCTTCGCCTTTCCATTGACATCCAATCCCAATACCCGTTCTTTTGCAGGTAAACGTTTGTCAAAATTGGCAATAGGAAAAATTAAAGATTCAGAGGTTTTGTAATCATTATAAGGATATTCGGTGTAATCTCGTTGATAACCTGTTTCAATACTGACGATTTCGGTATTGGAAAACAAGCCTCTCCAAGTTCTAAAACTGGTTTCAAAAACAGGATAAGTTTCGACTTGTTCACCTATCAAATCACCGTTGATACAATCTCCTCTCATTTGAGACCAAAAACACAAAGTTTCTCTGTCAAAAGGCATGATGTTGGAATTGTACAGCAAACCCGATACGCCAAAAGTAGTGGTATAGCCATTCATATTTCTATTCCATGCAGTAGCTGTTCCTGTCAATGGACAGTAAATAATTGCGAGTTTTTTGTCCTCAAAATCATCGTTGATGATTTCGTGCCAATCCAATACTCTGTGTGGATAGCCTCTTATCTCATCACCTACACGTACTCCAATAATCAAATCGTTTTCTTCCAAAAAGTTATTTCCATTGACTCCATACAAAGATTGAATATTAACTCTTTCGGGGTTTTGAAGGGAAGGAATACCGTCCAATCCTGGACCTCCACTGAATACCTCACTAAAAGGTACTAACCAGTCCTGGGTTGGGCTTGCAGGATTATAAGTAGTATTGCTTGGTCCTTGCCCATGAATTTCTATTTCGGGGTAAAAAGCCGCCCATGAAAACCAAAATCCTATATAAGAATTTGTGGGAGTCAACTGTTCTCCTTTGCGAGGTCCTTCGACTGCCAAACCAAAAATATCCCATTCGTTGCCTTCGTTGTCCTGCATCAAAACAGGCAACCTTTTATTGACTACATCAAAATCCAACTCTGTACCATCCTCTAATACTCGCTCAAAAACGACTATGAAATTGGAGGCTCTGCTTCCTGCTACGACTAATTTTGTTCCTTCAAATTCGTCGTGAATTACCTTCACGTTTGTTTGAATTTCGATGGGTTCTAATATGGGGAAAGAGGTATCTTCCTCCTTTTTGCAAGAATGTAAACTACTGATGAACAATAAAAAAGAAAAAATGGAAAGTATTTTAATCACTCGCATATTGATGGTTTGTTTGAATCGTTTTTTTGATGATTCTGCAAATATTACCCAATTTTAGTCGAATAAACTGTCAATTCATAGACGTTTCCTTTTGAAGTCCTCAAATAAGTCTTTTCGTTAAAAGCTCATCTGTCGTTTTTCATTCTCCCATCACCACTCCAAAACGCCGTTCATCTCCAAACCCTTTCAAATTTCCCTTCACATCCGCTGCAATCCCATTCACTCCACCAAAAAACATACTTTTCTCTGTCCAAATCAATCGTTGCCAATCTCTTGGCAATTGCAGTTTGGAAAGTATCTCTTCGTCAAAGCCTTTTTCGATGTTCAATTGAAGTCCTTCAAGGTGCAAACGTGGGCTTTGAATCGCTTCCTCCAAAGGCATCTGAAAATCTGTCCAATTCAGAAGACTTTGCAGAACCGCAGAACGAATGCGATTTGAGCCACTTGAACCCAATACCAAGCGAGCTTTTCGGTTTTTGAGGAGCATAGAAGGAGACATCATGGACGACATCCGTTGGTTGAGTCTCCATTGATGAAAGCCTCTTGGATTCAAATCCGCTTCACCTAGCATATTGTTCATCATGATTCCTGTTTGTGGAATGTAATAGCTGTTGCCTGCCCCTGACGAAATCGTAGTGCTTGCCGCATTTCCATTTTTGTCCATGACGCTGATATGAGTCGTACTTCCGAGTTTATCCGCTTTTTTGTTGAGTGATTGAAGGTAGGAAGCGATGTGTTCTTTTCCCAGAAAATGCTGAACAATATTGGGATGTTGAAGGTAACGGTCAAGAGACTTTGAACGAGAAACATTCATCATTTGCATGACTTCACCCAACAATTGGATGTATTCTTGGCTACCCCATTTCATGCTTTGAAGGTCAAAAGACTCCAACAATGCCAAACAAAATCCTATCAAAATGCCTCCTGCGCTTGGTGGTGGATTGGTGATGAATTGAAAATCTCGGTAATTGATTTGTAACGGTTTTCGGCGAAGGACTCGGTAGTCTTTGAAGTCGGGTCGGGTGAAATGTCCGCCCAGTTCTTCTGAGTCTTTGCATATACGGGCTGCAATTTCACCTTCGTAAAATTCTCTTGGTCCTTCGTTTGCCAATACATACAGGGTATCTTCCAAACCTTCAAGAAATACTTTTTTTCCTTTTTTCTTCAATTTATCAGATTCCTCCTCCAAGAAAAACTTTCTTGCTTCACTGGATTCACGAATAATGGGATAGACCAATTGCAGTAAATGCTCTTGAAAATCATCTATCACCACACCATTCTTTGCCAATTCAATGGCAGGTTCTGCAATGACTTTGAAGGGAATACTGCCCAATTCAGAATGTACTTTGAAAAGTCCTGCAATGATACCTGGGGTTGCAGCCGACCCCAAACCTACATGAAAAATCTGCGAATTGTCTTTGAAGCGAATTTCGGCGGGAAAAAAGTCGAGTAAGCCGTCTGTTCTTTTTTGTAGAGGCGTTTGGGTAAAAAAATCGTATAAATACTGTTGTCCATTCGGCTGATGTGACAACAAAAAACCGCCTCCTCCAATCGAAATCGAAGCGGATTCCGCCACACAAGCTCCCAATATTGCCGCCAATGCTGCATCAAAAGCATTGCCGCCTTCCTGCAATATCGCCCAAGCCGCATTTGAGGTTTCTTTGTGTCCTGTTACTACTTTTCCGTATTTTGTATTGTTCATATTTATTGTCAATCAATATTTCGCTGCAAAATTAGTTCAAAACTGTCCAAATCAAAAGCACATAGATGCCCCAACTGTTCCTCAACATATACACAGCCATTGTCGATACAAATCACTCTACTTTTGGAAGCAATGCTCTCTCGGATTTCAGATATTGAAGTAACAAAATGTCCTGTAATCTGCCTTCTTTTCAAAATCATTTTGCTGTCAATGTCAAAATCTACCTTTGAGAACAATCCTCTCATGCCTCTGTAAAGACTTCTTTCACTTACTAAAAATTCGGTGTGGCTCACCAGCCAATCTCCCAAATCATAGGCATATTCCATTTCTGCAAAAAATTGAAGGTAAGATTCCAAATCTGAACCTAAAAAACCATCCGTATTGTTTTGTTCTAAATAATTCACAAAGAAACTCCACCCACAGTTGTATGCAGTCAAAAAAGATTCTTCATGGTTTCCTTTCACAACCAAAACATTGAAGTTCTCTTTCTTCAATTGAAGCACAAAATTCACCACCTGCTTGCTATACAATCCTTTGTCTATCAAATCTCCAAGCAAAAATAAAGTATCTTCTTTTTTTAGATTGATTTTTTCTATCAGAGCTTGAAGTGTATTCACACAACCATGTATATCGCCAATAGCTATTCGTCTTCCTTTTGGAGAAGAGGATATGCAAGAAACGGAATAAGATTTCTTTCTTTGAGTCATTGAAGTCTAAGACAAATTAGAATTATCATTTAGTGAACTCATCTTGAATGTCCAAACATTTGAGAATAGATTACACTTGTCGATGTTACTCGCAGGATGCTTACAGCATGACACACGCTCATTTGAATTTGCTTAAAGATACAAACAGTTCCACTTTCAAGATGCGCTCTTTTTTTAATTTGCCCAAAGGTACAAACCCTTCAGCTTGCAAGCTAAAGGACGTTGGGATTGTAGAAAGAAATCGTAAATTTGCACTCCTTTTTATGAAAAAAACTTTCCCACATATTTTGATATTCAATACTTCTAAATTTATCCACAAACCTTTATCTCGAATGAACAGATTTGCTATTCTGCTATTATTAGGCGTGCTTCTTTCTATGCCTTTTGGGGAAACTTACGCCCAAAAAAATATGTTTTTTGTCGGTCAAGTGCCTTATGACCAAGGAGTAAATGATATTTGGGGTTATGTAGATGACCGCACCGAAATCGAATACGCCATTGTTGGTTTAGATAGAGCTGTTTCTATTGTGAGTTTGGCGAATCCCGCTGCTCCGAAAGAAGTCGCTCGTATTCCTGATTCCAATTCTTTGTGGCACGACATGAAAGTTTGGGGTGACTTTATCTACGTTACCAATGAAAGTAGTGGCGGGATGTTGATTATTGACGCAAGCAATTTGCCTGAGGTGACTTATGAGCGTTGGAATGGTTCTCAAGATCCAAACTATCCTATCAACTTGAATACTTCTCACAATATCTATATTGACGAAAATGGATTTGGGTATATTTTTGGAGGAGATGTAGGTGTAGGTGGTGCGATTATTTTGGACTTGAACCAAGACCCGTGGAACCCTCCGATTGTAGGAATTTACGATACCCGTTATATCCACGATGGATATGTTCGTGACAACATTCTTTGGTCTTCTGAAATCAATGACGGTATTCTGTCAGTCGTAGATGTATCGGACAAAGCCAACCCACAAGTTTTGGCTACGACTTCTACTCCAAACGATTTCACGCACAACTGTTGGTTGTCGGATGATGGCAATACGGTTTACACGACTGATGAGCGTGCGAATTCTTTTATTGCAGCTTACGATGTATCTGATTTGAGCGATATTCGAGAACGAGATAGAGT
>JBMYXW010000021.1:0-12863 GCA_049608825.1 Chitinophagales bacterium | reverse complement strand
ATAACCAACATCCTGCTTCTCACTTCCTACTTCTCTTATCCAAAAATTTTTAAATTATATTAGTGAATGTCGGATGTGATAAAACTACTGCCCGATGCAATAGCAAATCAGATTGCAGCAGGTGAAGTGATACAAAGACCTGCCTCGGCGGTCAAAGAAATGTTGGAAAATGCGATTGACGCTGGAAGCACCCGTATTCAGTTGATTATCAAAGACGCAGGAAAAACACTCATTCAAGTCATTGACAATGGGAGTGGTATGTCCGAAACGGATGCCCGAATGAGTTTTGAGCGTCATGCAACCTCCAAAATTACCCGAGCACAAGATTTGTTTAGTATTCGTACTTTGGGGTTTAGAGGGGAAGCAATGGCTTCTATTGCAGCCGTAACACATGTAGAAATGAAAACTCGTCCGCATGGCAAGGATTTGGGAACACACATCATCATTGAAGGCTCAACGGTGATACTTCAAGAGCCTTGTCAATGTCCTGTCGGTACTTCACTTGCCATCAAAAACTTATTCTTCAATATTCCTGCACGGCGCAATTTTTTGAAGTCCAATCCTGTAGAAATGCGGCATATTGTAGAAGAATTTCAACGAGTGGCATTGGCAAATCCCAAAATATTCTTTTCACTTCACAACAACGACATCGAAATTTTCCGATTGCCATCTGCCAATATGCGGCGGCGAATCGTAGGAATTTTTGGAGCTTCCTTCAATGAGCGACTCGTTCCTGTGGAAGAACAGACCGATTTTTTGCGAATTTATGGATTTGTGGGGAAGCCTGAATATGCACGAAAAACTCGTGGAGAGCAGTACTTTTTTGTGAATGAGCGTTTTATCAAAAGTTCGTATTTACACCATGCTGTTTTGACGGCTTACAATGATATTCTCCCCGCCAAAAGTCACCCTCTATATGTGGTGTTTATCGACATTGACCCCGCTCGAATTGATGTGAATGTACACCCAACCAAACAAGAAATCAAATTTGACGACGAAAAAGTGGTTTATACTTTCGTCAATACGGCTGTAAAAAGAGCTTTGGGAACGTACAACATCACCCCAACTTTAGATTTTGACCGTGACACACAGTTGATTTTTTCTTCAAGCCCAAAAAAGAAAAATCCAAGTACAGGTAGTGGTAGTCATTCCGATAAATCCTTCAATATTTCTTCAAGCCCAAGTTCCAAAAAATCAGATTCAAAACTCGAAACCTCAAATCTAAACTTTCAAACCCGCACTTCTAAGGCTTCAAACCCCAAACCTTCTGGTGATTGGCAGGAACTCTACAAAACGGAAGACATTCAACTGCCTAAGGACAAAAAAACGCTCACCTTTCAGAGTAAAGCCAATAAGCAGGCGACTTTCCCTATGGAAGGCAAGACAACTTTGGAGAAAAATCCCTATCAAATCCATCGAAGATATATTTTAACACAAATTAAGTCGGGTTTTATCCTAATCGACCAAAAGGCAGCTCATGAGCGCATTTTATACGAGCAGTGTTTGGCGCATCAAGAAAACAAAAAGGCGGAAACACAAAAACAATTGTTCCCCGAAACCATTGACTTACCTCCAGCCGATGCCACTTTATTGAAGCAAATTCTGCCCGACATCAATATTTTAGGCTATGATATTCAAGAATTTGGACAAACAACGTTTGTGATTCACGGTGTTCCTGCCGATTTGAAAGGGGGGAATGAACAGGCTGCAATCGAACAATTGTTGGAACAGTACAAACACAATGCGGACAAATTGAAGCTCAACAAACGAGAGAATTTGGCTCGAAGCATTGCCCGAAATACTTCTCTCAAGGTTGGACAAAAAATGAATGTTGAAGAAATGCAAAATCTTGTAGATAAGCTATTTGCGTGTCAAACGCCTTTTGTTGCTCCAAATGGTAAGCCAACCTTTGTGAAATACCGCATTGAAGATATAGAGAAACAATTTGACAAAAAGAATGGTTAATTTATAGTAACTAAGATTAAAAATATGAGACAAGGATTTGGCGGTTTTCAACTGACCCCTGCGGTCAAAAACCTCTTGATTATAAATGGGTTAATGTATTTCGCAACAGTTTCGCTGGTCAATGTGGTGGACTTTAATCGTTTATTTGCATTGCACCTTTGGTTTGCAACGGATTTTTACCCACATCAGTTCATTACCCACATTTTCATGCACGGCAGTACGATGCACTTGTTTATGAATATGTTCACGCTTTGGATGTTCGGAACGATGTTGGAGCAGGTTTGGGGAACGAAACGGTTTTTGATATATTATATGCTGACGGGAATAGGAGCAGCGTTTCTGTATTATGGAGTTGACTATTGGGAAATAAAAAATGTCTATATTCCGTTTGATGAAGCAATTGCGAACCCTACAGTCGAGAACATTCGTAGGTTTGTAGCCTATGTTCATGGTCTGGATGAAATGCAAAAGTTCATTGATTTTGATATGATGGATTCTTATCGAAATTTTAGGGAAACCTACACCAACATTATGCAAAATCCAGATGAGGCAAGTGCTCTTTCTTTGCAGTCGGCAGGTGCATTTGCTGCAAAAGTAAAAGCTTCCTATGCAAGTGGACGCAGCATGTTGGGAGCTTCAGGAGCAGTATTTGGAATTTTATTGGCATTTGGGATGACTTTCCCCAACATGAAAGTTATGCTTTTGATTCCGCCTATTCCGATGAAAGCCAAATATTTGGTTATGTTTTTTGCCATTTTTGAATTGTATCGTGGTATGGCGAATGTACCTGACGACAATGTAGCTCACTTTGCCCACTTAGGGGGTATGGTAGTAGGTTTTATTATACTGCGGTATTGGCGGTCAATGGGTGTAGGAAAAAGGTAGAAAATTCAAACTCAAGTCTCAAATGCAAACTCAATTTTAAAAAAATAAATAAACTCAATTTTTATATGTCAACTTATGGCAACAATTCGATTATTGAAGACATCCGACACGAGTTTAAGTACGGAAATGTAGTCAGTAAACTTATCTTAATCAATATTGCAGTATTTCTTGCCATAAGATTGCTGCATTTGGTCTTCTATTTGGGCGCAAATGTCTCATTGGAAGTATTTGAAAACGACTATGTAACTTGGCTGATGTTTCCATCGAGCTTCAAAGATTTCTTGTGGCAACCATGGACATTGATCAGCTATATGTTTCTGCATACAGGTTTCATGCACATTTTGATGAACATGATTGTTCTGTATATTTTTGGTAAGTTACTGTTGGGCTTTTTAGGAGATAGACAGGTTTTACCCATTTACGTTTTGGGAGGTATTGCAGGAGCCGCCCTATACATGATTATTTTCAATATTTCGCCCGCTTTTCAAGACATTTCAGGCTCGCACATGTTGGGAGCTTCGGCGGGAGTCATGGCGGTGATGTTGGCGATGTGTACAATGCAACCCAACTACCAGATTATGCTCTTTTTTATTGGAGCAGTACAGGTCAAATACATTGCAGCTGTTTTTATATTAATCGACTTATTGAAAATTTTTCAAGACAATCCAGGTGGTCACATAGCTCACTTGGGTGGGGCATTGTTTGGGTTTATCTACATCAAACAACTCCAAAAAGGCAATGATTTGGGGAATGGATTCAACCGATTGATAGATTTTTTGGTAACAGTTTTCAAACCTGGTACTAAGAAGCCCAAAGTTGTCTATCGAAACGAGAAAAAACAGGCACAAACGAGAGCTGCAAACAATGGTAAGGTACACAAGCCCAATAAATCAAGTATGGAACCTAAAATACAGGTGCAAATAGATGCTATTTTGGACAAAATCAGTGAATCGGGCTACAATAGTTTGACCAAAGAAGAAAAGGATTTTCTCTTCAAAACCAAAGACCATAACTAAGGCAAATTCAAATTCAAAGCTCAAATGCAAATGCAAATGCAAACAATACTTTGTAAGTGAGCGAATTTCATTAGATTTAGATGAAAAACCCTAAAAAATTATCCTTCCTAAGCAATATTGTTTTCAAACTCAACATGGTAGCCGCTCTTGCCTTGTTGCTCACCTATCCTGTGCCTTTTATCAATCCCTCTGCCTTTTGGTTGAGTGCAATATGGGGTTTAACCTACCCTTTTTTACTCCTTATCAACATTGGTTTTTTGATGTATTGGCTGCTCAAAAGGCGCTGGCAATTGCTTTTATCGCTCATTGTTATTTTGTTTGGTTGGGATTTGCTGACCAAAACAGTTGCTTTTCATCTAATTGAACACAAAAGGGAACTTACTACTACAAAAGACGACATTGATGAAGAACTCGAAAAAGATGCTACGGATGTAAAAATCATGACCTACAATGTTCAAAACTTTGACCTCTACAATTGGACTGAAAACGTGGAATCTCGCAATAAAATGATTGAACTTATCCAAAGCGAGAAGCCCGACATCATCAATTTTCAAGAATTTTATACAGACGACAACGACGACAGCGAGTTTCACAATGTCAAACTATTGGTCAATGAATTGGGTTACAAGCACTATTCTTTTGAGAAAACGCTAACCTTGCGAACCACAAATCATTGGGGTTTGGCGACCTTCTCCAAATTTCCAATTGTGGACAAAGGTAGAATCACCTTTCCCGAATCAAAAAACAACATTGTTGCCTATTCAGACATCAATATCAAAGGAGATACGGTTCGTCTATTCAACCTTCACCTTCAATCTATACATCTGGGACGACAAGATTTGAAGTATTTGAAGCAGTTGGGTCTGGGCGACAAGGAAGGCAAAAAGGACGAAAAAACAGAACACTGGAAATCGTTTAGTTCGATTCTTACCAAACTAAAAGCTGCTTATGTCAAACGGGGAAATCAAGCCCGAACTTTAGGGCATCGCATTCAAACTTCACCCTATCGGGTCATTGTCTGTGGCGACTTCAATGATACACCAACCTCCTATACTTACGAAACTATCTCCTGCAAACTACAAGATGCTTTCCTTGAAACAGGCTTGGGCTTAGGCGGCACTTATGCGGGACCTCTCCCCTCTTTTCGGATTGACTACGTGCTACTTGACCCTTCTTTTGAAGCAAGGTCGACAGAAGTTATTCGCAAAAAATATTCTGACCATTATCCAGTGACTTGTGAGTTTAGAATTTGGAAGTAAACCATTTTCTTCTTCAAAAATTGCTACTTTAGCACCTTCAATAAAAAATTATCCTTTCAGAACTCAAATACAAATATGAACGATTTACAGCACAAAATCAGTGATTTATTCACCGTTGAAGGAAAAGTAGCCTTGGTGACAGGCGGTTCTCGGGGCATTGGATTGATGATAGCCCATGCCTATATCATGAATGGCATGAAAGTCTATATTTCTTCTCGCAAAGCAGCGGTATGTGATGCTGTTGCAGCCGAATTGTCCAAAATCGGTACTTGTATCGCAATACCTGCTGACCTTTCGACAGAAGAAGGACGTGCTACTTTGGTGAATGGCATCAAAGAAAGAGAAGATTCTTTGGATGTGTTGGTAAACAATGCGGGTGCATTGTGGGCAGCACCTTTTGCGGAATTCCCAGAAGAAGGCTATGACAAAACAATGGACATCAATGTGAAAGCTATTTTCTTATTGACCCGTGATTTACTCCCTCTTCTCGAAAAAAATGCCAGTACTACTGAACCTGCAAGGGTTATCAACATTGGTTCGATTGATGGAATCAGAGTGCCAGAAGTGGACAATTTCGCTTATGGACCAAGTAAAGCGGCTGTACACCACCTCACCAAAGTTTTAGCGGTTCGTTTGGCTTCCAAAGGCATCACGGTTAATGCAATTGCGCCAGGTCCTTTTGAGAGCAAAATGACTCAATGGATGCTCGAAAATATGCGAGAAATGATTGAAGCAAAATGCCCATTGAAGCGAATTGGTAATCCAACGGATATGGCAGGATTGGCACTTTATTTGGCTTCGAGAGCGAGTAGTTATTTGAATGGGGTCATTATTCCTTTGGATGGAGGGATTTCTATCAAGTAGATGTTTGACCAATTTTGAATGAGCTAAAACAAGTCAACTTAACCTGACACCTCATTTATCGAATCAACACCACTGTCCCCTTACGCTCCAATGTAAATCCCAATTCTGACTGCATCCGAATATAGTAGGCATACACGCCTTGTGCTGCAAGCCTTCCATTATAGGAACCATCCCAGCCTTCTTCGGGGTCAGAAGTACTAAAAATATGTTCACCCCAACGATTGAAGACCACCATTTGATAGTCATTGGGGTTGGGGTTTTTGATGATGGGAATGAAGATTTTGTTTGCCCCATTTGGAGCAAAAGCATTGGGAACGAAAATACGAGGAGATTGAGAAATACAGACCTCATTGGATTGTGAAATTTCTGTACGGATAGTTCCATCATTGCAGGCTATGTCATATTGAACCGAAATATAATAACAATAAGTTATAGAACCTCCTCCTGACTCCAATTCATCTGTAAATTCAAAAGTGCTGGCATCTAAATTTTGAAGTGGAACGAAATTTTTGAAGGGTGTGTCCTCACTTCTATGAATCGTATAACTGTTGATTTCGCCTCCTTCGCCAAGATCAAAAGCTGTCCATGATAGGTTATTCGTTCCATTCAACTGATTGCGTCCATTCAAGTCAATCGTACCTGCAATATTGGATTCAACTCGTCTGCCACAGTCGTCCACATGTACAATTTGATAAAAATAAGGTCCTTGGTTGATATTGACCGCATCGGCAAATTCGATTAAAGGCGGAGAGCTATTGGAAATTTCGCCCAAAACGTCAAGATTATCAGGGCTTAAACCTCTCAAAAGCTGCAAGGAACTGATTTCGCTCGTCAAGTCCATGTTCCACTCCAATGCTACTATGTTGTTGAGTGTATCTATCGTGGCAACAGTCAAACATATATCGGTTGGTGGATTACTGGCTTCTCTATTGATACAAATTTCATTGGATTCTGATGTCAAATCACTTGTATTCTCTGCCACAATTCGGAAGCATTTATCGGCAGTATTGGGGGTAATGGAGTAGATAAGAGTAGTTGTAGGAGCGTCAACAATTGTAGTATCGGTATCGGTGTAAACAATGTAAGCTGTCACGCTGTCTATCGGAATGCCATTTTCATCACTTCGATTCCATCCATTGTAAGGAGTCCAAGAAATATCCACCAAATCATTACAATTATCCACTGCTGCTTCTACAAAAATAGTGTAATGAGTTCCAGACAAAACACTGGGGTTCTCTGAATCACTGCAACTAAAAGAGCGCAATCGATAACCAATCGAAGCCTCTGTTGCGTCTATATCGGTATCTCGGATATAAATGGTATCGTTGATAATCGTGAGGTCTTCTAATAAAAAGGAATTCTGAGCATCGTCTTCTCCATCTTCTATGCGAATGAGAATATAGCCTGAAACTTCTGGATTTGGGCTGGGCAAAAAGGCAATTTCCACGCTTCCATCGGGTAGTACCGTTGTATGTAAAACTGTTGGAGGCTCAGGACGGCGATTGATAACCGTATCAGAAGGGAGCGATTCTACACCACCACATCTAAGGGTCATATAGTAATAAAAAAGTGTGTTATCTTCTCCGTCCAGCTCATCTTGATATGGAGAAGGAGCAGCCGTTGCGACTAGTTCAGTAAAAGGTCCATTGGGAGAATCAGAGCGGTAAATGACAAAGGTTTCAAAAGTACCTGCTCCATTGCAGTCCGTATTAGGCGTTGAAATCCAGCTGATAGTAGAAGTAGTGTTGCTAAAACTGGCGCAATCTATTGTTGGTGCGATTGGTTGTGCCTGAAGCAAATAGGGCATCCATACCAATATAAATAAACAAAAGAAGGTAGGCAGTTTGAAGTTTTTTTTGATATTCACTTGAGTCTGTATTTTGTTTTTTATTTGCCAACAATGATTTGAGTCAATTGCTCTTCGTCAAAGTATTTACAGGCCAATGCTTGAAGGTCGTTTGAAGTCACTTGCTGGATGGTAGAAATCAGTTTGTTGAGATAAGCAAAGTCCAAACCATACATATACGTTCCTTCCAAAGCACTTGCCAAATTGAAGGGGCCATCTACGCTTGAAAGCAAATTTCCCATCAAATAACTTTTGACCAAGGTTAATTCCTCTTCTTCTACCAAATCATTTTTTAAACGATTCATCTCCAAAAATATTTCTTTTCTGGTTGCCTCCCAAGCATCCTCTGCAACCTCGGTGCTAATACTCCAATAACCTGCCCTCAAAAAAGAAATATTGGAGGAGTAGATGCCATAAGTCAAACCCTTGTCTTCTCTGATATTGCTCATCAATCGAGAGCCAAAAAAGCCTCCAAATAGAGTGTTCAACACAAAAAAGGCTGCGTAATCGGGGTGTGTTTTATTGAAGAGGGGTTTTCCCATACAAATCGCTGCTTGAACCGAGCCTTTTTTGGAAATATATTGTGTTTGAGCCTTGTAACTTGGAATGGTATGAATAGGTTCTACTTCAATAGGACGTTTTTGCCAGTCAGTTGCGCCTAAATAACGGTTGACCAATCCGATTTCTTTTTCTGACAGTTTGCCTGCAATGTAAATCTGGCAATTATTTGGTAGGTAAGATTTTTGGTAAAACTCTTTGAGTGCCACTACATTCACCTGGTCATAATCCGAAGCCAATACATTGTAGCCATAAGGATGTGCATCTCCAAATAGGGATTTATTGAAGTGACGCTGTGCGAGATAGTCATTTTGCTCCAAATTGACCAATAGTTTTTGCTTGCTGTTTTGGACAATCGTTTGGAGTTCTTTCTCTGGAAAATTCGCTTCAATGAGTATTTCCTTCAAGACAGGCAAGAGGTAAGGTAAGTGTTTGGTGAGGGTAAAAAGCGTAATACTCGCATAGTCTTTGTTGGCAGACGATTTAAGTGTTGCACCATGGTACTCAATGCGATTGTGGAGCTGCTTACCTGTCATTTGAGCCGTTCCTTCTCGCAACATTCGGGCGGTAAATTCTGCCGACAACCTGTGCTGCTCGTGCCACCTTCCCGCCTGAAAAACCAAACGTATCATTGCCACTTCTTGCGTTCCCATATTCCACAAATAAACTGGCACATCGTTGTCCAGTTGCAGTTTTTGTGGTGGGGTTATTTTTAAGGATTGAAGGGAACGAAGCGATGGTGCTGCTTTCCGATTAAGTCTATTTTGCATGTATTTTCTTAAATAATTTAGGCTTGGATGAGGGAAGTGAGAACAGAGAGGTGAGAGATAATTATTTAATCAATATAAAATCTCGCATCCCACATCCCTCCTCTTACTTCTGAATTTTTAAATCGTCCAAGTCTGATTTCCTGCAATCAATTGATTCAAGTCACCTTCTCCTTTTTTGCCGACTGCTTCCTTCAATTGGTCAAAAAGCATATCTTCATAACAAGGACGCTCCACAGCATACAAAACCCCGAAAGGTCGAGGTAAATAATCGTCTGTAATCACCGTACTTGGGCTGTCAAAAAAGCGGGTCAACATTTGGGATTTATAAATGTCCGTTTCATCGTGTATCCAAAGGTCGTTTTCCGAAAAACCCGTTTCTGATAGGTTGACCACCTTAGGCTTCCATCCATCCAAACGGATTCCTTTATTGTTGTTTGTACCAAAAACCAAAGGTTTTCCATGCTCCAAAAAGATAGCCGTTTCGGGTTTGGTGGCTTTGTCGGTGAAGGCAAAGAAAGCTCCATCGTTGAAGATGTTACAGTTTTGGTAAATCTCCAAAAAGCCTGTGCCTTTGTGGTGATAACTTCTAGTCATCATCGCTCGCAAATGTTTGACATCTCTATCCATCGACCTCGCCACAAAAGAGGCATCTGCTCCCATCGCAAAAGCAAGTGGATTGACAGGTCTATCCAAAGAACCCATTGGAGTCGATTTGGTGACTTTGTTGACTTCCGATGTTGGCGAATATTGCCCTTTGGTCAAACCGTAAATTTGGTTGTTGAACAACAAAATATTTAGGTCAAAGTTTCGACGGAGGATGTGCAAGAGGTGATTACCGCCAATCGATAAACCATCACCATCGCCTGTCACCATCCAAATCGCCAAGTCTGGATTTGCCATTTTCAAGCCCGAAACAAAAGCTGGCGCACGTCCGTGAATGGAGTGCATTCCATAGGTTTCCATATAGTACGGAAAACGGGAAGAACAACCAATTCCTGAAATCACCGCTACTTCGTCTTTATTTAAGCCCAAATCTGCCATTACTTTCTGAACCTGTGACAGTATTGCATAATCTCCACATCCTGGACACCATCGCACATCTTGATTCGTTGCAAAGTCTTTGGCTTTGAGTTTGGATTTTATTGTATTTATTGCCATTTTTTTTTATTTTTCAATATAGGCTTTATTTTCAATTACGTTTATACTGTTTTATTTTGTAATTAAAAACCTCCTAATAATTGCTCTTGCAATATCCAATTGTTAAACAATTACCTGCATTAAAAAGGTAAATATAGACTATACAAACACGGAAAAAAAAAATCCTTGTATTTTTGTAGCGTAAAACGGACAAAAAAAGGCAAATTTTCACCCATAGGCTTCATACGTAATTTGTTTTTTGTCATAGCCCATTGCAGCCAACCTATCTTTTGCCTCGTCCAACATTTCATTCCAACCACACAAATAAAAATGAGCCTCCCGATTATCTGCAAATAATTCTTCATAAATCGGATGCACATATCCTTTTGAGCCTTCCCATTTTTCTTCTCTTGACAAAGTAATATAATAATGAAAATTCTTCCATTCTCTGGTCAAAACCTCCATTTCTTGTCGATACAAAATACCTTCTTCATGTCGAGTGCCAAATACCAAATGAATTTTATTGAAGGTTTTTTTCTTGTTTTTGAGATCTAAAAGGAAGGAACGAAAAGGAGCAATTCCTGTACCTGTGCATACAAAACAAAGTTCTTTTTTCAGATGAGATTCAGGAAATTTAAAAATCCCCAAAGGGCCCCTCAACTTCAAAGGTGTACCAATTTCGACCTCCTCAAACAAATATTCTGTACCTGCTCCTCCTTCCAAGTTGACAATGACAAATTCCAATACATTGTCGTCATTTGGAGGCGAAGCTATTGAATAACTACGCCAACGTTTGTGTCGTCGTTCGTGAATTGGCAAATCAAAGGTCATAAACTGTCCCGCTTCAAAGTCAATCTTTTCCAAAGACGGAATTTGCACCCAAAACCGCTTGACAGTATCATTTACTTTGGCTATCTGAACAAACTCTCCATCATACCATTTTCCCAACATCTATTACAGTATTGTTTTGTTAAAAAAGTATTTTTCGTACAAACTTAAAACACCTTCTTATTTAATTGGTTCTATATTGAATCTTTTCCCCTTCTTGTGATGTTGCTAAATCAAACAAAAAATGATTTTACCTTCACTTCAATTATATTTTCAAAATGACCATACGACACGCGCTCTCCAAAGACTTCAAAGCCTTCTATGACATCAATTTTCAAGTAGATACCTATCATCGTCTTGCTGTACCTTCAAAATTTCGAAAACCGCCAAAAGATTTTGACTATGAAAAATTTATGCTCAACAAATTCAGCAATTTCCTAAACGACAAAAGCTGTATCTTTTTGGTTGCTGTTGAAGATGGAGTGGATACCATATTGGGCTATTTAATTGCTCTCAAAAAATCAATCCCCGATTATCCCATTCTCATTCCTCGCCAATATATTTTGGTGGACAATATGTGCGTCCACGAAAATGTTCGACAACAAGGAATTGGTTCTTTATTGCTTCAAAAAATTGAAGAAGAAGCCATTATAGCAGGATGTTCCTCTATCAAATTGAATGTCTATAACTTCAATGAAGGAGCTAAGAAGCTCTATATCAATAGAGGTTTTGAACCTATGATGCAACAAATGCAAAAGGAGATTGAGTGAATTTTGTAGGGTTTCAATATCTTTGTTTGCTGTTTATTTGAAATTACAAAGCTAACCTAATGTAGCCAATAAGGCAGAAGTTTTAACATTAGCTAATATTAAAACTTCTGCCTTTGTCAAAAAAATTATTCAATTAGTTGTATATACAACTTTAAAGTTTATATTTGCATTATGAGTTCAGTATTTCCACTTTTGGATGCTTGTGACCCTATTTCTTGTTTATGTGCCAGAATTTCATGGTGTGAGAGGGTTATTTCGGGTATTTACAGAAAACATCTCTCACATTTTGACCTCACCAATAGCCAATTGACTATTTTGATGGTCATCAATCGAATGGGCAGCGTGAGTCAAGCAGATTTATCCAAAATGTTGGTTTTGGAAAAATCCTCAGTCAGTCGTAACATGAAGCGTTTATTGGCTTCGGACTATATCAAAAGAGGCAAAGCTCGAAAACTGGAAATTACCATCGAAGGAAAAACCCTTTTGGAAAAGCTGATTCCAGCTTGGGATGCGGCAAAAGCAGAGGTCAATGAAATGCTTGGAGAGGACGGGCAAAAAGCGATGGGTATAGTTGTAAATAAACTTACTAAATAATTTTTTGTATGTTAGAATTCGGTTATGTTGCATTGGTTATCACTATGGCAACGATTATCATTTTGGGTTACAATTACGCTTTGAAGGCAGCAAATACGCCCGAAGACCTTCGCAAAAAACGCCTCGGAAGACTCTGGATTGGGCTTTTCTTGTGGTTTGCCTACACCTTTGCCATCGCCAAATCTGGGTTTTTAGCTGATTGGAGTTTGCCCCCACGATTTCCCATCCTTTTGATTTTTCCTGTGTTTATTTTTACAGGAGTCTTTCTATACAAGCAGCAAAAAAGCCCAGTCATTGCAGCCATTCCTAAATCTTGGTTGATTTACTATCAAAGTTTTAGAATCGTTATTGAGTCCTTATTTGTTGCGAGT
>JBMYXW010000020.1:0-13022 GCA_049608825.1 Chitinophagales bacterium | reverse complement strand
ATGGATGTTTTGGTGAAACGATTGTTGCAAATAAACGAAGAAATTATTTGGGCGGACTTTGGAGAAGAAATTGAAGTAGAGAGAATTGGAGTGAGATTTGAAAAAGAATCTGAAGGTTTTGTGAAAGTGTTTTTTGAAAATCAAAGCGATAGAACGGTTATTATTGGAAGTGATGTATTCAGTGTGAAGATTGAAGGAGAAAGTTATGGTTTGGATTCGGAGAGGCTGGTGATTGACGTTGGGGAAAATGGTGATTTGACTTTGGATATTTCAAAATGGAAACAAGTAATGAATGGAAGAATTGAACTGGTTTTGAAATTGAAATACAGAATACTCGTTGCTCTCAATAGCCTGTAAAGTAATAGCTTAGTAGTTTATTCCGAGAAATTAGCATGTAATCTCAGACTTGAGCCGATGGTAAGATGTCACCTTTTCATGCTTCAAAGATTACACCTTACCATCTAAAACCTCAAAACCGCCTTCACCCCAAAATGGTCAGAACCCGTTTTCTCCAACACCTCTGCTTCAATGGAATCGAATGAACCCTGTGTCAAAATATAGTCCAATCGAAAAACAGGATAAGGCAGTCGTCCTCTCGGAAAGGTAAATCCAAACCCACTGCCCACTTCTGCAAAAACATCCACATATTCTTGCTGCATTTGCCGATAACACAATGGCTCAAAATCGGGTGTATTGAGGTCACCCAAAATCATTCGATTGGGAATATTTGCCGCTTTTTGGTTGATGTGTTCGGTGATTTGTTTCCATTGTTTCGCCCTCATTCTTTCCACTTTGTAGTAGGCAATCGGGAAAGATTCGGGGGAATGAAAAGCAATGGCAGGTGAAGCTGTATGGGCATTGCAGGTATAAAGACTTCCTTTGGTAGGATGCACGATTTCAAAGCATTGGGCAATGGGTCTGTTTACATCGTTGTTGAGGTATTCCACGTTTTTGATGGGATATTTGGACAGAATGCCGTAACCATGTGTGCGTTTATCTGCATACATTTTTTGGTAAGGATAGTTTTTTTGAAGAAAAGAATCTGACTTCAATAGCGCTTCCCATTTGGGAGTAATTTCCTGCAAAGCGAGAATCTCAACGGGGTGTTTTTGAAGGGATTGAAGCGATGATTGAGGTGTCCCATTGGTGAAAAGTAAATTGTAGGTGAGGACTTCAATTTGTTCTGTTGGAGTTGTTTTTGAAGTAACAGGGCTTTCTTTATTGAAGTAGAGATAAGCGGCATCTACTACCAAAAGCAAAACACCTAATAACAAAGCTATTTGCAAGCCCTTCTTTTGAACCTTGCTTTTCCCTTTCCGTTGCTGCCAAAGCATCCATCCTCCAAACAGAATCAATGGATATTCCAAAAAATACAAAGCACTGCCGAGATAGACATTATTTCTGCCCAAAAATAGTACATAAATACTTAGCAAACAGCACCAAAAAAATAGTTTTGACTTCATATTCCCCAAATTTTCTTACCTATCCGTCTATGTAGGGAGAGCTCAAAATTAATCAATTTCAATCTTAAATTTCTCAATTAATGAATCACTTCAAAAATCTTTCGCTTGTTTTTACATTCTTATTTACAATCTACTGATTTTCTTTCATCTCTAAACATCTTATCCTTATGAAGCACTTCTTGTATAATTCAATTCTTTTAGGCTTTGGACAAAGGAACAGAGAGGTGAGAAGTAAAATTTTAATCGCTTGATAATGAACAATTTACGCAAATACAGTCAAAATAAATAAACGCTTGATTTTCAGATTTTTATACCTCACCTATAGCTTCTTTCATCCAAAGCCCAATACACTATATGAGCCTTCTTTTCTGTTAACCGTTCCTGTCTCAAATAATCAGGCTTACAAAGACCAGCTTTTATAATCTCGATACCGATAATACTTCGGTCGAGAATCTATCCGAATGTGCAACCACGAAACACCCAAGCCTGCTGTACTCAACCATCTTGGATGTTCTTTATTCAACATTTTTTCGTACTCCTCCCCTATCTTTCGCCAAAGTTCGTCCAACTGACTATTAGGTGCATTCCGCACCACATTCGCCAAGTGAGCATAGTTTTGAAGGGAGCTTTGAGGCGTAGGTACAACCATTTGTGCATCTCCACTTAGATTTGGAAAGGAAAGAATTTGCTCATTGGGATATTGATCAAAATGTTCTTGAAAAGCTCTTTTGTTTGCCCGAATCCTCGGCAATGCAGTACTATTGACCAAGACAAATTCAAAGTCTTGCTGCAAAGTTTGGGTAGTCATCGGCGGTAATTCCCAAAAGAAGGCTTCAAAAGGCGAATCCTTCAAAATTCCATTGTAGAAAGTCCGAAATATCGGTGTGTTTTTCCAATGTTCTACGACATCTTCAACAGACATCATTTTGCCGTCTTGAAGTATTTGATATTGGGTGACTTGATTGGGGCTTAGAATTTTGGTTTGAAGTCTCCACATAGGTAGGTACAATTTTGAATGACAAACTTAACAAATAGTTGTATTGATTTTTCATGGCAAAGGAATTGGTTTTTGTAGTGAAAGGTGTATCTTCATAGAAGAAACATACATCTTATAAATTTAAGCATTTTTTCATACCTAAACAAACATTCATGAGTATTTTTACTGCATTTATCAAAGAGTCAATTGAATACATCAATCTTAATCTTCCTCGTATCCGCAAATGCCTAATGGAAATAACAGAGGATGAACTCTGGAAACGCCCCAATGAACACTCCAATAGCATCGGAAACATCATTGTCCATTTGTCTGGAAACATCACCCAATACATTCATTCGAGTTTGGGAGGAGAGCCAGATATACGAGATAGGGATATCGAATTTAGTAGAATAGGAGGATTGACAAGAGATGAAGTTTACCAGAAAATTTCAGCGGTAACAGAAAAAGCAGTGTCTGTATTGCAGCGTACAACCGAAGCAGAATTATTGAAGGTTCGAGAAGTACAAGGCTTTGATATGACGGGAGTCGCCATAATCGTTCATGTAACAGAGCATTATTCTTACCACGTTGGGCAGATTACCTTTTACACCAAGTTGTTGAAAAACAAAGATATGGGCTACTATGCCGAACACGACTTGAATAAACTCAATGAGGAACATCAATAAAATAATTCCCCAATTTAGGCTTTTGAAGTTTTCCTTTAAAGATTCTCGATTCTATTGAAAATCACTTCTCTTCAAATAGGAAACTTCAAAAGTCTCTTTATTTTACATATTTCTCGTGGTCTGTTATCAAACGTTGAAGCATCTTGTCAGAAAAAGCAGTGAAAGTCAAGTCGACAAAAGTGAGAATATTCAAAATTATTTCTCTCAAATTTCTGCGTTGATTGATTCGTGATTCAGCTTCCACCCTTTGATCAACAGAGAGTCCCGCCATTTCTCTCATTTCTGTATCACTTTCTCCTAAAACCTGAAAAGCAATAGAAGTCGCCATTTTTGCAGGGTTGTAGCGGCTTTTTACCTGCAAAAAATCTTTCATCAAGACATATTCTTGCTTTTTGATGTCAAGTTCTAGGCGTTTTTTCGCCATTGCAAGTCGTTTTCTACTATTCATCTTCAAGGTCTTTTGGGTTCATCATAAAGGAAAGGAAAAAATTGAAAAATAAGTTGTAAAATCTTTTCCAAAAAATAATACATAGAATGGTCAGTACTACATAGAACAAAATCAATGCAGAAAAACCAATTGTCCATGAATCATAATATTCTGCAATCATTACTGCTCCCAAGATATTGAGAAAAAACAACAATGAGGTAAGCAACATGATGATGATTGCTAGTGCAAGGGAAAAAGCAGAAGCAGAAGCCGTTTTTTCCAATCCATCCAATTTATAAAACTTCAATCGGAGTTCGATGTACTTCTGCACATCTGCAGCCAGTTTTTCTGTAATGGTATTTTTTGCAGTTCCTGCTTCTTCTTTCATGGTATTATTGCGATTGGGTAATAGTTTGATTTACAATTTAAACTTACAATTCTACAGTATTGGAAGCACCGTTTACTTTTTTTGCAGCCTCTTCCATCATTTCTTCTGCTGCCACTCTCAGTTCCTGCAATTTTTCCATATTTCTTTCTGCTTGAACTTCAAGTTCCAATTGCATTTTCTTTGCTTTTTTACGCAGTTTTTTCCGAAGTTTTTTGCCGCTTTGAGGAGCATACAATGCACCAATGGTCAAGCCAAGAGCGATTCCGAGTATTAACATAAGTATTGAACGCATAACTTTTGGTTTTTTTGTTAAAAAATAAGAGTCTGTAAAATTACAAAAGAAAACTAAACCTGTTTGGGTTTTCTATGTAAATCATTTCTCTGTCATTACATACTTAATGCTTCTAAGCACAAAACGTTCACTAAATAATGACAAATTAACGAATATTATTAAACCTGCAATAAAAATCTGAGTCATAAAGGGAATATTTGATTTTTTTCAGCAACCCCTCTCCTCCTACTTTTATTACCTCATACTTTAATAGGCTTCAAAACCAAGCCTATTGACCAAAACCATTGCTGACCTATGCAAATTTCCTCCAACTTTCGATGTACATTTCTTTGTGTGATTGCTCTATTTGCAGTCCTTTTCACAAACCATTCTACCCAAGCACAAACGACTTTGGGCATCAGTGCCGAAATTGCTTCGCCTTCTTTTCAACACCAAGCACAAATTCCACTCATTGCAGGAGTAGCCGATATTCCGATTGACCTAAGCGAAAAAACAAATTCTGGTTTTGGAGCATCCGCCAGATTACAATACAAAATCAACGACCGAGTAGCTATTTTTGGAAAAGTAGGTTTTCTTCAATTTGAAAACACCAATTTTAATTTGGGAGATGTAGGAACGGTCGCAGGTAGTCTGACCAATCTGAGAGCAACCGTGACAGCTATTCCAATACAGTTCGGAACAAAAGTTTACTTCACAGAAGGCTTGTATGCAAGTGCAGAACTGGGCGCACATCAAATCAATACCAAACTGGCTGCCAATTTATTGGTAGAAATATCAGCGAAAGAAGCTTTTACAGAAATGAGCTTTGCGCCAGGAGTAGGCTATGAATTGGATTTGGGAGGTGCTTCAATGGATTTTGGCGCACGCTACCAAATCGTTAAAGGCGGATTCAATTATGCAGCCTTCAATGTGGGAGTAAATATTCCGTTGGGTTATACAGTCTATGGGCGATAAAAAATCGATTCCTTTTTAAACCTCCTTCAAATCCCACAGTCAAAATACCAGACAGCAACAAAAAAGGTCGCTGTCACAATTTAGAAAGATTTCAAAATTTTCTAAATCAACAAGAATAAAAAAGAGTGAGTGGTTGCATATTTATAGAAAGGCATCGTCCGAGAGGATTGATGCCTTTCTTCTTTTATGATTCTATCTCTACAACAAGGCTTCAATCACCGTCTTCATTTCTCCAAACTCCTTCTCATTATACAGCCTCGTCAAAAAGGCAATATTCCCTTTTTTATCCACGACCACATTGCGGGTAACACCTGATTTTTTAGAAGCAAACAAGCCAAAAATATCAGCATTTGGATCCAATGCCAAAGGATAGGTGATTTTCATTTGCTCTGCAAATTTCTGCACCGTTTCGAGAGGTTCATCTCTATCTACTCCAATGACCACCAAATCTTTGTCTTTGTGGGCTTGCCAAATATCCTTTTCGATGTGTGGCATTTCTTTGCGGCAAACAACGCACCAACTTGCAGTGAATTGAAGGACCACAACTTTGCCTTGAAGTTCTGACATTGAAGTCCTTGTACCATCGGCTAAGGTCATTTCAAAATCGGGTACTTTTTCACCAATTTTCACATGATAACCTTTGTCATCTACTGCCAATTCTTCGGATTTGGCTTTTTGAAGGGCTTTGATAGAGGAATTGCCGCAACTCTGAAAGAGGAACAAAATGGTTATGGCAAACAAACTATATAAAACATTTTTCATCGTGTATTTTTTTGGATGGAAATGATAAAAGTCTGTCTGAAAGATAACACTTCACTTTAGAAAGAGATACATTTTTTTATTTTTCTTCAAAATTGCTTATTTTTAAATGCAAAAACAAAATCTAAACCCTATGAAACACTTTACTTCAATACCAATTCTTTACCTACTCCTCTTCCTCACCACTTCAATAAGTGCCCAAAACATGCAGTTTTTGAAGAAAAAATTCCAAGCAGAATGGGAAGCTACGCCTGCTTATCAAGCAAAAATCCATTCTGATTTTGCAGATGAAGAAGCCGTGATATTGAAGGAAGCGGTGACTTGGAAAATGAACGACCAAGAAAATACAACCTTGTTTCGGTGTAATCGAAAAATATACTTTGCCACCCAAGAAGGAATTGACAACCAAAGTACTATTACCATTCCCGAAAGCATAGACCCCAGTTATGAATACGCCGATTTGCCTCTTTCAGAGCGCAGTGAAACCCATCGTCCCAAATACTTCAATTTGGAAATTTGGCACTTTGAAGCGAGAGTGATAAAACCCGATGGTAGCACAAAATTTTTAGTACCAAGACATCAAGTAGAAGCCGAAAATCTTCAGTTTGATTTGCAGGAATGGGAAGCCTTTGCCTATCATTTCTCATTGCCCAAAAACGAAATTGAAGTAGGCGACATTGTAGAAATTGACTACCAATATTATTTGCCTTTTATTTTTGATTGGAGACGGCAATTTCTTCATGGTTTTTTGCCCAAACAAGAGTTTGAACTCAGCATCATTTACCCAACTCGTATGGTGACTGTTTTTGACTATGCCAATGATGCCGAGCCGAATACGGTCATCAAAGACAAGAAAAAACCCTACCAAACGACCCGTCAATGGAAGCTGCAAAATTTGGAAGGCTGTATGGGAGAAGTTGGCAGTCGCCCCTATCGAGACTTGCCGCACATCACCTTTTATGTTCACAACAAATCTTTTGGTGATTGGAACAACGACCACATTACCAAATACAAACCTTATACTTGGCGATATTTTGCCCACGAACTGATTGGTTTTCGGAAATACAATGAGCGAACGGTAGGCAGTTTTACCATCAACCGAAAAGAGGCAATGCTCGACAATTTTTTTGTGGACATGACGAGGAGCAGCCACAATACACCTTTAAGTAAACTCGAAACGATTCACACTGCTATCACAGACGAATTTGGTTATAAATACGACACCGACCACTATGCGAACACAGATATACGGATTGGAAAGTTACCCGATTTTTTGCGGCAACAATTGACACAAGATCTCAACCGCAATGTGATTTACAGGGGTGTGTTCAACAACCGTTTGGTGCAAAACCCTTACCGCACTTTTTCGACCGCAACTTATTTTGGTATTACAGATTCCAAACGAGAAATGCTACCGAGGTACCTCAAACTGAAGGTTTTGAGAACCGTCAGCCGCAATACTTTGTACGAAGGTGTTTTCAATCGTTTGAAGGCAGATTACTACAAAGTCAGTTTGTCGGACAAGCGTGTGGGAGCAATTCATCCCGATATTTGCTTGCCTGTCATTGGTGACAATCAACTTTTTGCGGTGCGGGATGGTAAAAATACGCTTTATGCTTATCCCAAAAAAGACCGCTTTGGATATGCACTAAACGAATTGCCTTTTTACCTACAACATACAACTGGGCTACATATTTCACAAATGGCAGAAGATTATCGAAATGCCAAAAACATCATCTTCAAACCCACTCCGCAAAACAAGGCTTCGGACAATTACCGTTACAACCATGTTTTGGCAAAAGTAGATTTAGAAACAGAATTGGTTCACTTTGAAGCCGATGTAAATCTTTCGGGGCAGTATTCTACGATGATGCGGGGTTTTTATGAATACGAATCGGTGGATTCAAGTGTGAATCAACGCTATGCCCACCACATTGCCAATTTACACGAAAATGCCAAAGTCCACAACCAAGAAACGGATTATGAATCCATCTATCCCTTCAAAGCCAAAGTGCTGTGCAATTACACCGTTCCCGATTTGGTGACAGCCATTTCGGATACTTCCATCGAATTGAATCTAAATAAGTGGATTCAACACATTTTCCACAACGATTTTGAAGCCAAAAATCGAGATTTGCCCTATTACCCCGATTTTATGGGAAGAGATACTTACGCCTACCAAATTGAATTTGAACAGCCTATTGCCATCAAAACCTTCAAGGATTTGCCGCTGATTTTGGAGAATAATTTTGCGAAGTATATTTTCAATATCGAACAAAAGGACGACTATACGCTGTTGATTCGCTCGGATTATACGGTGAAAACCGACCAAGTTTTGGCGAAAAAGGCGAAGGATGTTGGGGTGATTTTTCGGGCAATGGAGGAAGTTGAGGGGGCAGTAGTGAGGGTGAGGGTTAGGTGATTATTCAATAAGAATCTCACCATTTTTCTAAATCAATATCCTCTACAAAGGTAAGGTGTTTATCCCTTGTAACGAGGGTCAAATTATGTTGTTTCGCTAAAGCAGCTATCCAAATATCATTGTCAGGTATTTGTTTACTTACCTTTTTCAAGGCAGTTTTGATTTCTCCATAGACCACACCTGTTTCCCTATCACAATCCAAAACAAATGTGTATTTTTCTAATTCTCTAATTTTGAGTAAATACATTGCAGGGTTGGAAGATTGAAATGTTCCATAATAAAGCTCTCCAATTACGATAACAGGTATAATGATTCGGCTTGCTTTGCTGATTTTTTTGACGACATCCTTTTCATTTTTGAAAAAAGCTGAAACAATGTTCGTGTCTAATAAATACCTACCACTCATCATAATCTATTTTACCACAGCCATAAATAGGGTCTTCAATTGCATCAATCATTGCATCTATTTCTTTAGTTGGAATACTACTCGCCAATTTTAATAAACCAGATGTAGGTTTCCCTTTTGAGGTTTGTGAGAGCATTATATCTAATTTACTCACCTCTCCCTGTCTTCTTTCACTTACCATCGACTTAACAATCACAAGCAAAGCTTTTTGTTGTTGATTGTTGAGCAATGGAACGTATTTCATTAATTCGCCCTGTGCTACCATGAATTGTATTTTTTTAGTCAAACAGTATAAATTTGTAAACACTTCTATTCAATACTTGGTTTTGTTTTTTTGGAAAATAAAGGGTAGATGTAAATACAAAAAAAGGCGCATGGTCTTTCCTTCCATGCGCCCGTGTTGTTTTCAACAGGAATCGAACCTGCGTCCACCAGAATGGCACTCTGGTGCTCTACCAACTGAGCTATAAAAACGTTCAGAGAATCTTTTGTTAGTACTATCCGATAAGAGTTTACTTGCCACCCTTGCTCTGCCTCTGAGCTACCGATGCTTTTGGAAATTCAAATGCAAACTCAAAGTTCAAATTCAAAAAGAGAATGCAAAAGTGAAAATATTCAAAATTCTCCATTCACTCATTCAAAATTGAAAAATAGAGCATCGGGACAGAATCGAACTGTCGCACTAGGTTAGTTACTTATCTGATGACCAAAAAAAGACCAGTTTAGGCTAATGCTGTGGAGCGAAACACTTACACTAATACAGCTCTAAAGCGAGGGTCATTTCTCGCAAAGGGCTTTCATGTAGGCTAAAGCTAAGCATGAGGCTGTCTCCAATATCTTTTTTTAACGGCTGACGTTTGACGGTGGACGACTGACGGTTTGTAAAAGTTCCATCTATCATCTGTTGTCAAGAAGCTACCGCTAAATCTTTTTTTGAAACGATTGACGTGTTATATATGTTCCTTGTTCCGTCAAGCGTCCACCGTCCACCGTCCACCGTCCACCGTCCACCGTCCACCGTCCACCGTCCACCGTTACACAATTCCTTTGTGAATAAAATCAAACAATTTCTGTCCGACTTTGATGTTTGTGACCTGAGCATTGTTGGCTTTAGAACGAGCGATTTTCACCGATTCCAACATGCCTTCAATACGCTTTACCAATTGATTCTTTTGAGTCAAAGACAGACGACCAGAAGAATAAACCGTTTCGTATTTACCCACTTGATGCTCCAAATAGAGGAGTTCCGTTTGAGCAGGATGCTTTTCGGTCGCCTCATATTTGACGATGACCTTTGGGCGTTTGACCGAACGGAATTTAACTTCAGGTTCGGTTTTGTACAAACCTTCTTGGGAGTCAAAATGGAATTTTTTGGCAGTGTCCAAAGTTGGGATGTTGGTGTAGAGATCTTTGATTTTGTTGAGGTGACTCTCCAAAGCCAGCAAAGAAGTGGCAGAAAAGAGTCCAAAATTCACGCCTTCAATAACCAATTCGGCACGGGCTTTTTCCGAAGCATTCGTTTCCTCCTTCGAGATATGGGCATCCATTCCCTTCACAATCGCTTCAATGGCTTCCTCCAATTTTCCCTTTACGGTCGTCACAATTCCTTTCTTTTCGTCTGGAATCAATTCGGCATCTTCTTCCAAAGAAACATAACGCTTTACCATTCCGTCGAAATGTGTGTCTCGTTTGGTAAAGGCATTCTTGGCTTCTCCAATGGCTTGATTTCCTTTGTGTTTGCGGTCTTGTTCGACAGCCAATAATTCATGTAGTTTATTTGACATGATTCTATTTTTGTTTTTTGAGGTTTTGCTAATTTTCTGGACACGAATAGGTAAACCGACCATTGAGGTGAAAAGTTCCTTATAGAACGAATGAAAATAATAAAGCAACATTTTCTAAAGTATTGGAATCTAGGAACGCCAATAAAATAAGATTCAGATTAGGGAGAAAGGCTATGACTTGAAAGAAAAGAATTTGGCTTCGGGTGTTTATATTCTCGAATTGAAGATGGAAGGGCAAGTTTATCGAGAAAAAATTATTATTTTTTAAAAATCTGTCGGAAAGCGAAACTACAAATCGTCTAATGTAAGTGAAATTGAAAAAGGAATTCGCAGAAACATAACAAGGTTTTGATAGTTAATTTTGTTATCTTTATACTTTTTTGCAGCCAAAACTCTCCATTTTTAATTTCCTTAAACCTTCGACAGATGAAATGTTTAACATTTTTTTTTAGATTTTTTGTGTTCGCTTGTGTCCTACTTTTCTTTTCCACTGAAACCACACAAGCTCAAAAGACAAGGGTTGATGTATTGACCAAACCCATGCAGTCAGACAAAGCAAAAAAACCACTTGACAAAAGTCAGTTGCTTACAAAGTTCGTTTCAGGCAGAAATGTCAATCATGTAGAGTTTGGAACTAATGGTAGAAACCTCGGTACCTACAAGCAAGTAGGCGAAAAAGCTTGGGTAGAAATGGGAACTGCAAGGGGAGCTTCGAGCTTTAGATTTGAAGAAGTGAAAAGAGACCAATGGTCGGTTTACCTCCAAGATTTGACCCGCAGCACCTACATTCAATTGGACTTACGCAACAAAAAAGTCCTATATGGAGGCAAAGCAGAGCAAGCCAAACGCCCTATTTACGACATTCTCAGTGCGTCCGACAATCCTCCAACAAAACCCCAACAACCCGAAGGCAAACCGAGCTTGGAATTGGTCAATGGCAAAAACGTAAACTACGTTGAGTTTGGACGAAACAATGGCAAATTAGGTGTTTACAGACAATTTTCGGCAAAGATGTGGAAAGAAATAGCTGCTGCAAAAGGAGGAAACAACTATGAATTCAGAGAAATGAACCGAGATGAATGGTCGGTTTATTTGAAGGACGAAAGCCGTGGAGTTTCTATTCAATTGGATTTGCACACCAAAAAAGTGATGTACAGCGACCCTCGAAGCCCACAAAAACGCCCATTGTACGACATCCTAAAAAGTTCGGCTAAAGTCAATGGTTGGTTGGCACAGGAAGTAACTTATTCGGGTAATAAGGGAGTACGGGGAAAATTTGTACAGAAAGATGGCAAAGGTTGGGTTGAAGTCGATTTGGTCAAAGGAAAAACCATCTTCAATTTCACCGAAACACAACGAGATGATTGGTCGGTATATTTGTTTGACAAATCTCGAAATGCCCATGTACAATTGGATTTACACACCAACCAAGTGATGTTTGCTACCAACAAAGCGAAAAAACGTCCTATCTACAACATCGTAGATGCCAAAAGTGTCAAAGAATCCAAACCAATCGTAATTACCAAGCCGACTGATAAACCAAGAACTCCTCCAATTATTGCGGCATCCGTTCCACAAGTATTCAGCCACACAACAGCAAAAAGCAACACTACCAGCAATTCTACTTGGTTGAACCATACTAAGACAAACAACAATCCAAATGCCATCGTTTTTGTGACTCCCAATTGGAAAGACAATTACAACCCTACTGCAATAGGTGTATATATGCATGGAGACAAGTGGAGAATCTTCAATCAAGACCGCAAGAAAAACCTTCCAGAAAACTATCGCTTCAATGTATTGGCATACCCACAAGTTGGCAAAAATGTATTTGTCCACCAAGCCAACAAAAGCAATATTTTTGGAAATCAAAAACACATCACCCGAATCAAACACCCGTACAGTGATGGTGATAAAAATGCCAAATTGATTGTCACCCAAAATTATGGAACTCAAGAAAAAGGCGTTTACAACAATCACCCAATTGGAGTCTATTATAATAAGGGTTACTGGACAATCTACAACCAAGACAAAGCTCCAATGCCCGAAAATGCACGCTTCAATGTATTGATTTTGAAGAATGATGGAGACGTAGGTATGAAGGGCGCAAAAGTGATGAACCACAAAGCTGGTGCAGGAAGTTTGGCGAAAGGGTTTTCGCATGTGTCCTTGATAGACAGTCCTTTGCTTAATGGCAATTCCGATTTGTTTTTGTTTGCCACTTCAAGTTGGAATACAAGTATTTACAATACACATCCAACAGGAGTCTATTACCACAGTGGTAAATGGTCAGTCTATAACGACGACAAACAAAAGATGCCTCAAAATGCCTACTTCAATATTTTAGCCATCAACCCAAAAGCATCAAATAGTGAAGTCGTTCCTCCCAAAGGAAAGTCTCCTGTAAGAAGCCTCAATAGCAGAAGCCTTAAAGGAAAAACTCGAACCAGAATAGGGAATTAAGG
>JBMYXW010000019.1:0-13066 GCA_049608825.1 Chitinophagales bacterium | reverse complement strand
GCTCCCAAATAATAGCCATTGTTAAATATAGACATTAGCGAATAGTTACTATTATTCTTTACCTTAATCGAGTCATCTATAATTAGTTGATGATATTGCTCATCATTGCATCTGTCTGCATATAGCTGCGTTCAAGAATCGGTAGAGTAGCATTGAAGCCTCGTTGGTATTCTTTGTACTCTTCAATAGTCATTCCTTTTTCATCTGCCCATCGCTTCAAGCCCTTGTTCATATCTGCTGTGATTTCCTCTGCCGTCATCGTACTGCCTTGTAGTGCATACTGTCCATAACTGTTCCCTTGTGCATATTGCAGTTGATACGAACCATCTGCGTTGAGCTGCAACTGCATTTGAAAAGTGGGTTCTGACCACAAGCCTACAAGAGATTGAGCCTGTGTTTTCATTGAAGCAAAAAGAGCAAAAAGAACGAAGGTCATCTTCAAAAGTGTTTTCATGGTTTTGAGGGTTTATTTATTTGAGAGCAACATTTTTTCGTTTCCCTTCAAAAATGACACCTTCAAGTTAAATCAGATGGAAGGCGTTACTTCCCATTCCAGATTAATGAACTAACAATGATTTTCCCTCTTTAATACCGTCTCCAACCAAAAGGTATGCTCTTTTATTGCATTTTTTCAAAAAAAAAAAATGCTAATAAAATACTGAAAAACAAGCAATTAAAATTATTGTCTTCAATAATAAAAAAAAATAGTGAAAGTCAGAGTTACGACTTTAGATTCACGAAGATATAATGTCACTTATCAGCCATTAAGAATAGAAAATGAATGAGTAGTACAGTGGAGAATCTCTATATGTATTAGTGAGATTGTATTGCCTATTCTTCAACAAAAGAAAATAATTTATTTCTTATTTTTATTATAAAATCAATTAAAAGAACATCCTATGAACATTTTAAGTACATTTAAGCGGCTCTGGTGCTGCGTTTTTTTGCTTTTTATAAGCAATTATGTGGCGGGGCAAAATGAAACGTATGCCCCTAGTCAATTATTGGTGAAATTCAAGGCAGGTGTAGCGGTCGCACAAGCAGAAAATACAATGATAAGTATAAGTGCTAGTGTGGCCGAGAATTTTGAAAATTTGGGAATTCAACAATGGACACTCCCCGATGAAGTCAGTGTTGGTGGAGAAACTTTTGTGACCGATACCGATATGGAAGCGTTGGCAGAATATATGATAGAAAATGATGAAAACATCGAGTTAGCAGAACCAAATTATTATATGAGTGCTGCTCCTACAACTTACACATCTTATACTCCCAATGATAATGGCTTTCCCCTCTTATGGGGACTGAACAATACAGGTAACACAGGCGGAATAGCTGATGCAGATATTGATGCCTTGGAGGCTTGGTCGATGGGTACAGGTAACGAAAACATCATAGTAGGTGTATTGGATTCTGGTATTGATTGGACACATCCTGAATTGATACATAATATTTGGCAAAACGAAGGGGAAGATACAGATGGCGACGGTTTGTTGGTATTAGATGCAGATGGCAACTGGATTATGGATCCTGATGACATAAATGGTATTGATGATGACGGTAATGGTTATGTGGATGATTTGATTGGTTGGGATTTTGTGGATGAAGACAACAATCCTCATGACCTTAATGGTCATGGAACACACGTTGCAGGTACGATTGCAGCGACTGGAGACAATGGGGTAGGAATTGTTGGAGTAAGTTCACAAGTAAGAATTATGCCACTTCGTTTTTTGAATAGCGATGGTGTAGGTCTTGTTTCAGGTGCTGTAAGAGGGTTGAATTATTCTATGGATAAAGGCGTTTATTTGACCAACAATAGTTGGGGAAGTACAGGAGTATCAGAAGCACTTCGTTTGGCAATTGAGCAAGCGGCAGAAGCCAATCAACTGTTTATTGCAGCAGCAGGTAACAATGGACTTGATAATGATATTGTTCCTAATTATCCTTCTAGTTTTGACTTAGACAACATCATTGCAGTAGCGGCAACCAATTCAAGCGATCAATTGGCAAGTTTTTCTAACTATGGAGTAAATAGTGTAGATATTGCAGCCCCTGGCGTAGGAATTCTTAGTACTTTACCTGACAACAGTTATGGCTATGCAAACGGTACTTCAATGGCAGCACCACATGCAGCAGGAGCAGCTGTTTTGTTGTGGTCACAAGATTTAAGCGCAAGTTATACAAAAATAAAGGATGCTATTCTGAATTCGGTAGATGTAATAGGTACTTTATCTGGAGATGTAGCAACAGGTGGAAGATTGAATGTGTATCAAGCACTTTTGGCAATGCAAGAATGTACGGCAGAGGCAGAATTCACTACACCAACGGGAGTGATTTGCCCAAATACACTTCAAAGCTTTGACGATAGTTCAACAGATGCAATTTCCCATGCTTGGTATATGAATGATGATTTTTTGACAGATGATGAGAATATGAAATTTACTTTTACAGAACCTGGCGAATACAACATTAAGTTGGTTATAACAGGTGAAGGTGAAGATTGTGTTAGTGAAATGATTAAAACCGTTTTTGTGACAGGTCCAGCAGATGCAGATTTCAACCATTCAACGAGTAGTTTGGTCGTATCCTTTTCTCCTATGGAAGATAATGAAAATTATACTTACCAATGGGATTTTGGAGATAACAGTAGCAGTACAGAGGCAAGCCCTACACACGAATATGCCGAAGCGGGTAGTTATGAAGTGACTGTGGGGGTAACTAATTCTTGTGGAGGAACAACCTTTCAATCTAACACAGTTGTTGTTGAAGAAGTTGTTCAAGTACTTTGTCCAATACAGGAAGATATTGCTCCTGTAAGTTTGAATACGACAACTTGTAATAATCCAAGTGGGAACACAATACAACTTCCAAGTGTAGAAATCAGTGAAGATTTTAGTGAAACTACAGTCGCTACTTGGACACAAGATGCTACTGATTTGATTCAAGTAGAAATTGGTGAAAACAATGAGGTGACTTTGGAACAACATCTGGATTGTGAAGTTGGCGAGTATAATTTCAGTTTGACTATTACTTGTATCGAAGACGAAACTGTGATTTTGGATGGTGGTACAGCAGCATTTTCGGTTTATCCACAGCCACAAAAGCCGACTTTGGTTCGTAATGATGATGAGTGTAATTATAGTGTAATGCCTGTTTGTGAGTTTGACGAAGTTTCTCCAACGAGCATTGTTGTAGAACAAGGTGATGAGGCGGGTACAACCGATATAAGCGTGAGCAATACGGGCTGTTCTACTGCCAGTGTATTTACGGTTGAATACGAGGCTTGTCCAGTAGTGGTATCAGATGGTTGTCCTATTGGTACGGATGTAACTCCTGTTAGCGGTGTTGATGAGGGATGTACTACTAATGAACTTAACTTTCCTTTTGTGACAATAGATGGAGACAATGCTGAAAATGCAGTCGTGATATGGAGATTGAGTAATGATCCTGATTTTGTTATTCCTGAGGGACAATCACCTACTATTGAACTACCCGAAAATACGACTTGTGAGCCTCAGACTTTCGTCTTTAATTTGAACATTAGTTGTACCAATAACGAAGATATATTCATATACAGTGGCGAATATACCTATATTCTTTTTCCAACTCCTCAAGCTCCTACTATTGAAAGATTAGATGATGAATGTAATTATGAAGTAGTACCACATTGTATTAGTGATACTGTCAATCCTGAAAGTTTGACACAAATGCCTAACACCGAAGCTGGAGGAATCGAAGTAGAAGTGAGCAACGAATACTGTGCCGATGTTTATCCATACCCTGTCTCATTTGAAGCTTGTCCTCCAGCTTGTCCAGCCGAAGAAGACGTTGTTGTGGGCGAAGATACTATTGAAAGTTTGTGTTCTTCAATTGATGGAAATACCGTAACGCTTCCTGCTATTGAAGTAACGGGAGATGCAGCCGAAAATGCAGTCATTACATGGACTTTGTTAAGCCCAGAAGGATTAGAAATTGAAGTTCCTGCTGGTCAATCTCCAACAGTAACATTGCCTCAAAATACAGATTGTGGTTTTGAAGCCTACGAATTTGAAGCTTCGGTTTCGTGTTCTCAAGACGAAAGCGTTGTTTGGTTTGGCGGCATAGCAAGCTATGAAATTTACCCGGAGCCTCAAGCTCCAATGATTGAAATGTCACAAGATGAAGCAACAGGTACTTGTAGTTATTTGGTGGTTCCTTTCTGCGAAGGTGATGTAGTAACACCAGATACTTTGGACGACCAAAATCATAATACAGCTGAAGGTTCAGTAACATTTGAAGTGTCGAATGGAGGATGTGAAGCAAGTCCTTTCGGATTGACAATTGAAGAATGTCCTACGGTTTGTGTGTTGGAAGAAGAGTTTGAAGCATTGGATGTAGAAGAGAGTATTTGCAACAGTGACACGAATACAGTTGTACTTCCAGAATTGATTATCGAAAGCGATAATGCTGATTCTGCTATCTATACATGGACACAGGTAGCCAATAATGCACCAACGATTGAAGTAGGTGAAGGGGCAACGCCAACAGTTACATTGGAAAACAATGAGGAATGTGCGGCAGTTATTTACCAATTTACTTTGACGATTACTTGTAGCAAAGATGCTACGATTAGCTACATTGGCGGAACAGCAAATTATACGCTTTATCCAAGCCCCAAAATACCAACAATCCAAAGAGTTGATGGATTGGAGGAAGCGGAAGAATGTGCTTACCAAGTTGTTGCAGCTTGTGGCGGAGATGTGTTGAGTGAAACAGAATTTACACAAGTTGCGGGTTCTGGTGAAACAGTAAGAGAAATCACCGTGAGCAACGTTGGTTGTGATGAAGGGAATGAGATTACTTTTGACGTAGAATTTGAAGAATGCCCTGCACTTTGTGTGTCAGAAGACGAATTTGAAGCATTGATGGTAGAAGAAAGTGTTTGTAACAGCGACACCAATACAGTTGTACTTCCTGAATTGATTATCGAAAGTGATGTTATTGACAACATGATTTTTACTTGGATTCAAGTAGAAAATGGTGCGCCAATGATTGAAGTAGGAGAAAGTGCAGCACCAACAATCGTATTGGAAGGAAATGAAGAATGCGATGCAGTTATTTACGAATTTGCTTTGACAATTACTTGTAGCAAAGACAGTACAGTTAACTACAATGGCGGAACGGCAACTTATACGCTTTTCCCAAGTCCAAAAGCACCAACAATCGAAAGAGTTGATGGATTGGAGGAAGCAGAAGAGTGTGCTTACCAAGTTGTTGCAGCCTGTGAAGGAGATGTATTGAGTGAAACAGAATTTACACAAGTAGCAGGTTCTGGCGAAACAATAAGAGAAATTACAGTTGGCAATGGTGGTGAATGTGAAGCAATTTTTCCAGTAGAATTTGAAGAATGCCCTGCGATTCCTTGTAGCTGGATGGTTGCTCCAAATGAAGTGAAATGTAATGCAACCTCTTATACGATGTGTATTGAAGCAGTCGATACTTTGAGCGAAGTAATGGGTATCAACTTCAATATGACTTACCCTGAAGGTACGATGTTGGTAGATGCAGAACCTTCTGCCCGATTCCAATTCAGTGATGATTTGGTGGACGATGTAAGTAGTTTGGCAAGTTTCAGTAGTGTTGCTCCTGATGGTTCTTTGAATGTAGTTGTTTATTTGAGCGACATTGGAGGAACAATCAATGGCGCAGGTACTTTGGGATGTGTAGAATTCCAGTTTACAGAAGAATTTCACAGTGATTGGTCTGAAGCGTCTTTCGGTGTCAATTCTTTTCAAGAATCGTATATTTTAGAAACCAAAGAAATGTGTGTGGATGACGGGCTATTGACCATCGACTTCGATCCTGGTCATGAGTTGGCGTTTTGGGTTCGTGGAGACGAAAGTATTCCTTTGACCGATGATTCTGAAAACCCTATCACCTCTATCTATACGGCTGACGAAGAATGTGCAACAACAAGTGACGAAAATGCTCTTTTGGATGAAAACGGTACTACAATCATAGGTTCTTCTGACTACTTCAAGGCGACTCGCTGGGTAGGTTGTGAGCCTTTGAATCCTGTGGTGAATGGCGATGATGCGCTTTTGACTGCCAAAATCGTGGCAAGAGATGCAAGTTATATGCCTGATATTTATGCTTTGATGGCAGCAGATGTAAACGACAATGGAAAAGTAGATGGTGCGGATATTTCTCTTATATTGGCTCGCTCAGTAGGTGCTATTTGTAGCTATCCTGTTCAAGCAGATAAAGATACAAGCGACTGGAAATTTGAACGTTACGAAGTAGCAACAGGGGATTCTTCTTGGATAATTGACCCAGCATATCCTTTTGGTACAGGTCAAGGTGCAGATGCCAATAATGTTCCTTTGGCAAGTCAATGTCATTACACACCTGAAAACACGGGTGATACTTGTGCCTACACATTCAGCAACTATGTAGCGATTTTGAAAGGTGACTTGGACAGTACTTGGAATCAAGATGTAGCAATGATAGCAAAATCTTCTGGTAAGTTGGTGATTGACTTGGAAGGTATGGCAGCTTCAATTGATGACAAATACTATATTCCTGTCTATTACAATGGAGAAAAGGCAGTGAACTCAGTAGATTTCCGTCTATCCTTCAATTCTGAAGAATTGAACATTGAAGAGGTGAAATTGGCAAGTACCAACAATGGTTCTCAAATCAACTTTGCTTGGAACAAATATGAAGAAAATGAATTGTTGTTGAGTGCCTATACTTTGGAATCTCAAATCAATGCTGGAAAACCTGTCTTCTATTTGGTGACTTCAACACCTCCGAGCGAAGTGTCTGCAAGTAGCTTCAATACGAATACTGCAATGTTGAACGGTTTGCCTGCTGGCATTGAAGTGATTAGCGATGAATTGAGTACAGGTATTGATGAATTGACTGCTTCTCTACACCAAATCAAAGCTTACCCGAATCCTGCCAACGAAAGTTTGAATCTTGCTTTTAGCAGTGAAGAAAACATAGAGGCTGTGACTTACACAGTTTATGACTTGACAGGTAGAACAATCGACGAATATACAAGAACAAGAAATAGTAATGGAAACGGAAATGCGCCACTCGAAATCAAAACGAGTGATTGGATAGCTGGAACTTATATGATTACTGTCCAAGATGGTAATGATGGTCGGTTCTTGGCGAGAGAAAAAGTGCTGATTGTTCATTGATGATTAAGTGACCTCATCAATTGAATGATTAATAGATGTGGACGAATAATAAAAGGAGAGCTTGCAGGGATGTGGGTTCTCCTTTTTTTTCAAGCAGAAATGGACTGTTTTGAAGTATGTAAATTAATCTTTAGCAAAACTTAAACTCTATTTTTAAAATGAATACATATACAAAATTTACTATTAGAAATATTTTTATAGCTTTGATTCTATACCTATTTTTTGGGAATCAAAATATTTTAGGTAATAATGTTCTTACTTGTGTAGGTTCTGGTGAAGAAGTGGAATATGAAAAATATTCTTCAATGTTAATGACTTGTAATTGGAGAATTGCAGAAAACACAGTGAAATGTAATGAACCTTCTTATACTATATGTATTGAAGCGGTTGATACATTGAGTGAAGTAATCGGTATCAACTTCAATATGAGCTACCCAGAAGGCGTTGTTTTGGTGGATACAGAAGCATCTGATTACTTCAAGTTTGAAGGTGATTTGGTAAATGACATCAATAATTTGGCAGGTTTTAGCAGTGTTGCCCCTGATGGCTCGCTGAACGTTGTGGTATATTTAAAGAACTTTACAGAAGGGACTATCAATGGTACAGGTACTTTGGGGTGTGTGGAATTTTCTTTTGACGAAGAATTCGAGAATACATCACCCGAACTCACCTTCAATATCAACTCTTTTTCTGAATCTTACCTCACTGGAGACAATGATATGTGTGTAGATGATGGAATCTTGAATATTGAATTTGACCCTGGACACGAATTGGCTTTTTGGGTTCATGGAGATGAAAACCTTCCTTTGACCGATGATTCAGAAAACCCAATTACTGCTATTTATACGGCTAACGAAGAATGTGAGGCAACGAGTGATGAAAATTTACTTTTAGATGAAAATGGTTCTACCATTATTGGTTCTTCTGACTACTTCAAAGCGACTCGTTGGATTGGCGGTTGTGAACCTTTGATTTCAGTAGTTAATAGTGCTGATGCTCTTTTGACTGCAAAAATTGCAGCGAAAGATACCAGTTACACGCCAGATATTTATGCCTTGGTGGCTGCGGATGTGAACGAAGACAGCAATGTAACAGCAGGAGATGTTAGTTTGATTTTGGCTCGTTCGGTGGGTTCGATTTGTAGTTATCCTACTCAATTAGAGAAAGATACAAGCGATTGGGTATTTGAGCGTCACGAAATGTCAATGGAAGACACTTCTTGGACGATTGACCCAGATTACCCTTATGGTACAGGTCAAGGGGCAGATGCTAACAACGTTCCTTCAACAAGTCAATGCCACTACACACCCGAAAACACAAGTACTACCTGTACCAATACTTTCAGTAGCTATGCAGCGATTTTGAAGGGAGACTTGAATGGTTCTTGGAATCAAGATGTTGCTTTGATGGCAGAAGCGTCAGGTAAACTGGTGATTGATTTGGAAAATATGGCCGCATCTATTGACGACAAATACTATATTCCTATGTATTACAATGGCTTAACGCCTGTCAATGCAGTGGATTTTCGTCTATCCTTCAATGCCGAAGAATTGGACATCGAAGAGGTGAAATTGGCAAGTACCAGCAATGGCTCAAAAATCAACTTTGCTTGGAATATGTATGAAGAAGGAGATTTGTTGTTGAGTGCCTATACGCTGGAGTCTCAAATCAATGCTGGAAAACCTGTCTTTTATTTGGTAACTAATACGCAACCAAGTGAGGTTTCGGCTGGTAGTTTCAATGCGAATACTGCAATGTTAGACGGTTTGCCTTCTGGAATTGCAGTGATTAGTGATGAATTGAGTACTGGTATTGACGAATTGACTTCCTCTATGCACCAACTATATGCTTATCCAAATCCTGCGAAGGATAATTTAAGTGTTTTGTTTAGTAGTGAACAAACAGTTGAGTCTCTGACTTATACAGTCTATGATTTGACGGGTAGAGCGATTGAAGAATATACAACAACTGGAAATCAAAATGGAAATAGCCATACATCACTGGAAATCAAAACGAGTAGCTGGACGGCTGGAACTTATATGCTTACTGTGCGAGATGGTACCGATGGTCGGTTCTTGGCGAGAGAGAAAGTGTTGATTGTTGAGTGAGAGTAGTAGAATGGAATTGATTCCGTTTGTCAATGAATGATTGATTGAATTTAAGTGGAGAGTAATTGTAAAAAGAAAGCACCTGCAAGAAATTGTGGGTGTTTTTTTTGTTTACAATTCTTGGTTCATCGAAGATTTTAGTGGAGATAACGCCAGGGAATACCGAGAAATCACCGAGGTTTCGGGACAGGTCGGCATTCTGCGGTGGCAATCACTAAAAGCTTCCATGAACCCAATTCTTTGACTTTCTCCAAAATAAATTGTTTGATCAGATATTTTTTGCTGTTTGATTTTGAAAACCAAGTACCATCCTCAAAATCAGCCAATCATTCTGTATAAGCCCCACTTCCACAATCCACTTCCATCCATTCTCCAAGAGATTCTTCTTCAACGAGCCTCTGTACATTTACCCTTGCATACTCAGCAGGCACTTCTATTTCAACAGCTCTTGCAGGCTTTACCAACCTAATAACAGCTATTGTTCTACTTTTCGGAGGAACGACTTTTCTTTCTATTGAAGCTGGGCTCAGCAGCATGGCTTTTTCAAAACGTTCAATAACCGCAGGTACTTTTATTTCAAGAGGTTTGGGATGTCTTATAACGACTTGCTGAAAAACTGTATCTACTCGCGGAGGAACAATTTCTCTGCACCATACCGCACAATCATCCAAGTCATTGTTGTTGAAGCAAGAAACATCGTCAATCCTTCGCTGCCATCTGAGGTGAGAAGGTTGTAATAAGATATAATCGGATTGTTGCTCAAATATAGGAGGAATAAATGAATATTCAATATGCTCAGGTTCAATTACTATCTGTACTTCTGCAATCGTAAATTCCGATGGAATAACATTGTATAATTTATACCCTTCCTCTTCTATAATTTCTTGGTAAATAGTATCGTATTCAGCAGGTTCTACAATCATTTTAGAAGAAGCTTCTTTAATCATTACTTCTTCCGTCACCGTTTCATATTTAGGAGGATTGAAGCATTTTTTATAGCATTTGCCACTCTGAGCATTTTCTGGAAAGTCAGACGGTTGAGCCGTTAAAGAATGAGAACAAATGAATACTAGAAGTATTAGGGAAATTTTTTGATTCATGACTTAAAAAGTTAAAATCTCTTTGTTTCGATTATGATTGGTGTACAATTATTATATGATTCTGTTAGAGATATTAGGCAAATAATTGTTTAAATAGAAGTCATGGAAATGTCACTCTGAGTCTGTGGTTACAGCTTTCAAAAAAAGTGCCATATCTGATATTTTTAGTAAAAACGATAGTAAAATACCTTTGAGGTAAAAGAAATGGTATAATCGAAGGTTAAAATAAGCTGAATGCAAGCATTGTAAAAAAAAGTGTTTTTCAATCAATTATTTATGAAAATAAAATCATAAATTAATTTTTGAGGTGTTTCTATGAATGAGCGTATGTTACATAGCTAATTAAATTTCTATAAATTGAAGAAGAGCTTTATATATATCAAATAATATTTTTAATTATTTGAAATATGAATGAAAAATCAATAAATTTGCAGAAAAATAAGTGATTTGTAAAAAGCGATGTTTAGAAAAAGTATGTACAGATTTAATACATGAAGAAGAACTTGTTTAGTGATAATAAAGCCAGATATATTAATCTACTCTCCTCAATACCTAAGACTTACAAAGATTTTTTTTAAAAAATACCCCCCTTCCCGAATTTAATTAGTTAATTCCTTAATTTAAATTACTTATGTTTCCAAGAGTTTACATTTTTTTAGGTTTAATGCTTCTATACAGTACAACGATTATTCAGCCTATTTGTGCACAAAACCTAAAAGCAACTGTCAAAGATACCAAACGTGAATTTGAAACACCGAAAGAAAAATTGTTGAAAATACAACGGATTTTGAATATATATGCCACAATTGGCAGATTCTCAGGAGTTGCTGTCGTCACACGAAACGGAGAGTACACCCATAGATTCACGACCAATTATGCAACTTTAGATTACAAAATTCGCTGCTCTCTTGCCTCACAGTTCAATACTTGTGGGATTACCGAAACCTTCACTGCCACTGCCATTATGCAGTTGTTGGACAAGGGCAAACTAAGCCTCAGTGACAAAATTGGACAATATTTGTTCGGTTTGCCTACCGAAATGAGCGACATTACCATTCACCAATTGCTCACCAATACTTCTGGATTGAAGAACTACTACGACTTAGAAGAATGTCGAAAAGGATTTTATGACATCAATAGCATAGAAATGCTGATAGAGATTGTCAAAAGCTATCCTTTAGAATTTACGCCTGGTACACAATTCAAAAAAAGTGCTGGTGCTTATCTCTTTTTGGGCAGCCTTATAGAAAAGGTGTCGGGAATGGACTATTCAGATTACATCGAAAAAAATATTTTTGCTCCAAATGATATGAAAAAATCGGGCGTATATAGTTGGTTTGATCCTGCTGAACAAAAAGCAGTTGGATACATCAAAAATAGAAAAAATGAACCCAAAGAAGCTCCCGAATACTGGGGGGCACATGCCTATGGCGCAGATGGAGTACACTGTTCTATTGAAGATTTGGTCAAGTTCAACAATGCCTTTCAAAACGGTACAATGTTTTCGGAAAAGTCCAAAAACTTAATGATGACTCCACATCTGACCAATCCAGATAAACTACAAGAAAAAATAGGATATGGCTGGCATCTAAAAGAATCCAATAACTTCAAAGTTCTCCAACAAGGTGGACAATTAGGCGGCATTAGCACCGATTTGAGGTATTATATAAAAGAAGGTTATGGAGTGGTTATTTACTCCAATTATGGCATAGGAACAGCGGCTGTAGTGGCAGATAAAATTGAAGAGATTTTGACCACACATACCTCAACAGTACCCAACTATGCTGTCAGTTTTGTATTGGAAGAACTGATAGAAACAAAGGGTATTGGTTATGTTGCAGACAATTTTGATACCGTTCTTAAAAACAACAATATAACCCTTTTAGACCCCTGGCCACTCTATTTTCTTGGAAAAGACTATATCTCCAAAAACCAATCAAATGTAGCTATTAAATTATATGAATTGAGCATCAATAAGTTTCCCAAAGAACCTATGCTATACGATGCCTTGGGAGATTGTTATTTTAACGTATTGGGAGATTGTTGGTCCGCAAAACAAGCTTTCAAAAAGAAATTGGAACTACAACCTACTGATGCCCGCGCCAAGAGAATGTTAGAAACATTTGAAGGCTTGACTTGCATACAGTTACCCAGTGCCAGTCAAAACATAGCCTATCAAAATCCACCTAAAGGCGAGAATCCCTTCGTACTCCCAAAAAACAATATAGAAGAATCAAATGTACCATCGGAGGAAACGCAAAAAGAAACATTATCTTCTCAGCCTAAAGAGCAGGAATCTCTGCAAATGGTGGCAGATAGATCCAATTCTTCTGATATCGAAGTGTCGGGTAAAAAAATATATACCATTGTAGAGAAAATGCCAGAATTTCCAGGAGGACAAACTGCTCTGCATCATTATCTCTACAACAACTTACGTTATCCTGCTCTTGCTTATGTCAATAATAAGGAGGGAGTTGTATATATTGAATTTGTAGTGGATGAATACGGGAATGTGGTAAATGCCAAAGTAGATGATTTTCATGAAGAGAACGATGGAGGTTTGGTTCTTGAAGCATTGCGTATTGTAAACAGCATGCCTCGGTGGAAGCCTGGTATCCATGAAAACCAAGAAGTTATGGTTCAGGTGAAAGTGCCTATACGTTTTAGC